>JAADHG010000152.1 GCA_013151975.1 Chlorobiota bacterium
AATCTTCAGGAAGCATTCGATAAAAAATTGGATTTAAAAGCAAAAAGAGACCATGACAGACATCAAAATAACGAAAAGTTAAAGTAACTTTGCGACGTTCTCAAAAAGGAGAATAAATGAGTCAATATGGATATTACACTTCAAAAATCTAAAATTGTAAATCGTAATTCTGATATTACAATTACAGGATCCAAAAGCGAATCTAACCGTTTGTTATTACTACAAGCGTTATATCCTGAATTGAAAATTAACAATCTTTCCAATTCTGATGATACTTTAGTAATGTCCGAAGCATTAAGGTCACCATCACATAATATTGATGTGCACCATGCAGGAACTGCCATGCGTTTTTTAACGGCTTTTTTTTCAACTCAAAAAGGTCGAGAAGTTGTACTAACAGGATCCTATAGAATGCAAGAGCGTCCAATACACATATTGGTAGATGCCTTACAGCAATTAGGAGCAGCAATTACTTATGAGAAAACACAAGGCTATCCACCAATTAAAATAACAGGAAAAGAATTTACTAAATATAAAGTTACACTTAAGGCCAATGTGAGCAGTCAATACATATCAGCATTAATGCTTATTGCTCCAAAGCTTAAAAATGGTTTAGAGCTAACACTTAAAGGAGAAATCACCTCTGTGCCTTATATTAATATGACCTTGAGTTTATTAAACCAAATTGGTGTTGAAACATCTTTTAATGAAAACGTAATTATAATAAAACCAGCTCTTCAGAACCTAATATCCAAAACTATAACGGTAGAGTCTGATTGGTCATCGGCATCGTATTATTATAGTATTGTGGCTTTAAGCGATGTTGGTACTGCAATTAAATTATCGGCATATAAGCAAAACAGCTTACAAGGCGATTCGGTTTTGGCTAAGATTTATAAAGCTTTTGGTGTAGAAACCACATTTAATGAGGAATCCATAATACTTAAAAAAACATCAGATGCTAATAATAATTTGCTAATCAAATTGGATTTATCTAATGCACCAGATATTGCTCAAACCATTGCAGTAACATGTTTAGGCTTAGGAATAGGATGTGAATTATCAGGATTACACACATTAAAAATAAAAGAAACAGATAGACTTGAAGCTCTTAAAACCGAAATAGAAAAATTTGGAACTCAAGTTACAATTACAGAGGATGCTTTAAAGATATCTAATATTACTCCTCTAAAGGAGAATGTGTCGGTCAATACATACAACGATCATAGAATGGCAATGGCATTTGCCCCTTTGGCTTTAAAAATTGGGTTTAAGGTAAATGATGCCACTGTAGTTTCTAAATCATATCCAAATTATTGGGAAGATCTTCAAAAAATAGGCTTTTCATTGAACGAATTTTAAAATAAAGGGGCAAATACTTGACAAGCCCTAATTTGAGATTGTATATTTGCAACTTTCAAAAAATAAATAAAAATAAAAATTTATAAATGAAATTATCACACTTTCAATTTACACTTCCAGAAGAATTATTAGCAGAGTATCCATCAGAACACAGAGACGAATCAAGATTAATGGTTTTGAATAGAAAAGAGCAAACCATTGAGCATAAACAATTTAAAGAGATTATTGATTATTTTGAAGAGGACGATGTTATGATTCTTAATAACACAAAAGTGTTTCCTGCAAGATTGTTTGGTAATAAAGAAAAAACAGGAGCAAGAATTGAAGTGTTTTTATTACGAGAACTAAATGCCGAACAACGCCTTTGGGATGTATTGGTTGATCCTGCTAGAAAAATAAGAATAGGGAATAAGCTGTATTTTGGAGACGACGATATGTTAGTTGCTGAGGTAATTGATAATACAACATCTAGAGGTAGAACCTTACGTTTTTTATATGATGGATCGTATGGTGAATTTAGGAAAAAATTAAACGAATTAGGACAAACCCCATTACCAAAATATATAAAAAGAGAGGTAGAGCCAGAAGATGAAGAACGCTACCAAACTATTTTCGCAAAAAATGAAGGTGCTGTAGCGGCTCCCACAGCCGGATTGCATTTTTCTAAGCACTTATTAAAGCGTTTAGAAATTAAAGGTATAGATTTTGCTGAAATCACACTACATGTAGGTTTAGGGACTTTTAATCCAGTTGAAGTAGAAGATCTTTCAAAACACAAAATGGACAGTGAGGAAATCTCAATCAATAAAATTGCTACCGATACAATTAACTCGGCACTTCAAAACAAACAAAGAATTTGTGCAGTTGGTACAACAGCAATGAGAGCTGTAGAAAGTGTAGTGTCGTCTAGTGGTACACTTAACGAATACACAGGTTGGACCAATAAATTTATTTTTCCACCGTATGAATTTAGCATTGCCAATTGTATGATTACAAACTTTCACACACCAAAATCTACTTTGTTAATGATGGCTTCGGCGTTTGCAGGTCACGACTTTCTTAAAAGGGCTTATGAGGAGGCAATTAAAGAAGGTTATAAATTTTACAGTTATGGCGACGCCATGTTAATTATATAATTTACAATGAGCCTCGTTTTTCGAGGCTTTTTTATGCTACTTTGTACGACACAATTTTGTACCAGAATGACAGTTAAGAAAAAAGATATACGCGCGTTAACCAAAGATCAGTTACGAGATTTTTTTGTTAGTCAAGGAGATAAAGCCTTTCGAGGCAATCAAGTGTACGAATGGTTGTGGCAAAAAGCTGCGCATAGTTTTGATGATATGACTAACATCTCAAAACAAACACGCCAAATGTTGGAAGATAATTTTGTAATTAATCATATTAAGGTTGATAGCATGCAACGCAGTAAAGATGGTACTGTAAAAAATGCGGTAAGGTTACATGATGGATTAATTGTAGAATCTGTTTTAATTCCAACTAAAACGCGTACTACGGCGTGTGTGTCTAGTCAGGTAGGTTGCAGTTTAGATTGTAAATTTTGCGCAACAGCAAGCCTTAAACAAATGCGTAACTTAAATCCAGACGAGATATACGACCAAGTAGTCGCTATTGATAAAGAGAGTAAACTATATCATAATCGTCCTTTAAGTAATATTGTGTTTATGGGTATGGGAGAACCGCTCATGAACTATAATAATGTCATCAAAGCAATTGATAAAATTACATCTCCCGAAGGTTTAGGGATGTCTCCAAAACGTATTACAGTCTCAACATCGGGAGTGCCAAAAATGATTAAAAAAATGGCTGATGATGCCGTAAAATTTCATTTGGCAGTTTCTTTACACTCCGCAATTGATACCGTGCGAACATCAATAATGCCATTCAATACCACCTTTCCTTTAAAAGATTTAAAAGAAGCCTTAGAATATTGGTATGCCAAAACCAACCGAATGGTGAGTTATGAATATATAATCTGGAAAGGTATTAACGATTCTCAAAAAGATATAGACGCCTTAGTAGCGTTTTGTAAACAAGTGCCTTGTAAAGTAAATATTATTGAGTACAACCCTATTGATGATGGCGAGTTTCAACAGGCTTCAGGCGAGGTGTTAAATAATTATATTTACGCTTTAGAAAGAAACAGAATTATAGTTAACGTGCGTCGAAGTAGAGGGAAAGATATTGATGCTGCTTGTGGACAATTAGCTAATAAAAGTTGATAAAACTTCACGATTTTTAATTGTGATTTCCGTAAAATTGTCATTTCTGAGAATAACACTAACTGTGTCACATTGAGCGCAGTCGAAATGCAGTCCTATAAAAACGGGAATATATTAGTATTTAAGTAATTTACTAAAATCACTTTCCCTTTTTTTATTGGTTTCATTTGAAATGCTATCTTTGATTCATCGTATGAAAATTGTTGAGCAAATAAAACAACCTATAGCTTTTGAAATGGAACTTTTCGAACAAAAGTTTCTCATTTCAATGTCTTCTAAAGTGGCTTTGCTTAATCGGATTACACATTATATAGTGAACAGAAAAGGCAAACAAATGCGGCCTATGTTTGTGTTTTTGGTATCTAAAATGGTTGCGAATGGCGAAGTTAGCGACAGAACATATAGAGGGGCTTCGGTAATTGAGCTCATTCATACAGCAACGTTAGTACATGATGATGTGGTTGATGATAGCAACCGTCGTCGTGGATTTTTCTCCATAAATGCACTCTGGAAAAATAAAATCGCAGTACTAATTGGCGATTTTTTATTATCTAAAGGCTTGTTATTGTCTATTGATAATGGCGATTTCGATTTGCTTAAAATTATATCCATTGCAGTGCGAGAAATGAGTGAAGGCGAATTACTGCAAATAGAAAAAGCCAGAAAGTTAGATATTACTGAAGAGGTGTATTACGAAATTATTCGCCAAAAAACAGCAACTTTAATTGCAGCTTGTTGTAGCCTTGGAGCAGCTTCGGTAAAACCTGAATCTCAGGATGTAGAAACCATGCGCAAGTTTGGAGAACTCATTGGGATGGCATTTCAAATTAAGGATGATTTGTTTGATTACGGACAAGAACAAATAGGTAAGCCCACAGGCATTGATATTAAAGAACAAAAAATGACGTTACCTTTAATTTATGTGCTTAATAACTGTACTCGTAAAGACAAAAAATGGCTCATCAATTCTATTAAAAATCACAATAAAGATAAAAAACGTGTCAAGGAAGTAATTGGGTTTGTTAAAGATAATGGAGGTTTGGAGTATGCCATTACCAAAATGAAAGACTTTCAAGTCGAAGCTTTACAAATCCTTCAACATTACCCAGAGTCTGAGTATAAGAATTCGCTAGAACTTATGGTAAATTATGTAATTGAGCGGAAGAAGTAGTGTTTTTAATCTTGACTATTTTTGTATCATAATTATATACCTAGTTTTTTATTTATCCATTTAAAGGGCTTTTGAACTATTTTTGGAGCATTGAACCTATATCCAAAATATATTTTGGCATATACTTTGTCGTTTACTATTCTTGTGGTTCTATCCTCATTGTACCAATTAATATTGAAGTTTACATTAGCACCAAAAACAATTTTTTTAGAACTAAATCCTAATTGTAACCCACTTTCTAATTTTTTAATAAAGTATCTGTTTTTTTCAATAGAATTAATACCGTCATCGTACTTTGAAAATCGAACACCCAATGTAGGAGAAAGAAATGGAGAGATAAACCAGTTTTTTTGAATTACCCAAGTATAATAATAGCTAGCAGCCAATTGAAAATTAAAAATATTTTCAATAGCTTGTACGTTGTCAATGATATTTGAAAATTTAGTATAGTTATAATCAAACTTTGGTATAAAACTTCCTGCACTCGTTCTTTGCCATTCGGTTTGATAAACTACATTTCTTAAAGAAAACTCAGGATTTAATATATACGATGAAGATCCGCCCCATGTAACAATTTTTAAATTAGGAAATTGAATATAGGCATCTTCACCTTTTGTCCAGTTTGGTATAAAGTCATTAGTGTTTTCTACGTAATAACCCTCTACGTTACTATATTCAAGTTCTTGTGTCCAATTTCCTAAAAAAAAGCGAAAACGATAATCTGAAAAAGAAGATTCTCCTTTTAGACTATCATCATTATTACCTGGTAAAAATTTTGGAGAGAACCCAATACTTAAACCAATAAACTCATAATCGAGTGATAATGTAAGTCTCAAATTAGTATTAGGAGTTAGCTTTAAAGAGGTATTGTCTAATTTGTCATTTAGTTCGTAGGTGTCTGTTTGAGTATCAATATTAGCTTTGATAATAATTTTATCCACAAAGGAGATTATTGAAGTTGTATCCTGCTCAGTTAATTTTTGACCTGATACCTTTACAAAGCTTAGAATTATAAATAGCGATATAAAAGTTTTAATTATACTAGGAGTGTTGCTTTTCAAACTAAAATTAATATTAAAATAAAAGCTGTCGCTTATTAATAATGAATTACGAAGATAACTAATTTTTAAAATAAGGGAGTTTATAATTTGGGTTTAGTGAGTGAATTATAGGGCATCCTACTTGCTATATTGGATGTAAAATTTAAAATTGAAGCATTGTTAATAAATACTCCAAAACTACCCTAAATTGCATACTATAAAAATTATTTTCACCCTCAGGCAACCTTTTGCACAATTGTTGCGTCTTTATAAATAGAAGCACACCAAGTAATGTTTAATATCATGAAAAGTGATGTTTAATTATTTTTTGATTTATAAAGGCAAAAAATCATAGCATAGCTACGGTTTTATTTTTTAACGCATAGAAATTAGAAAAGAAAAAATTGAACTCATTATATTGAACTTTATTTGGTGTTAAAAAATGAAACATCTATTGAAAGTCATTCAACTGTATAAAAACGAAGTGCAGCTTATTAAAAAAGCATCGCAAAATCATCGTGAAGCACAACATATGTTGTACCAGTTGCATGCGCCAAAAATGTTAAGTGTGTGCAGGTATTATATAAGCGATGTACAACAAGCAGAAGAAGTGATGCTCAATGGGTTTTTTAAAGTGTTTACCAAGATAAAACACTTTAAAAGTGAAGGCAGTTTTGAAGGTTGGATAAGACGCATTATGGTTCGTGAAGCAATTTCGTTTTTACGGCAAAAAAAACAGCTAGAGTTTGCTACAGATAATATGGAAGTATATGATACGCAAACCAACAATATTAAAATGAAAATGGATGTTGCCGAAATACAACAGCTTATTGACAATCTTCCGGAAGGCTACCGAATGGTATTTGTAATGTATGCCATTGAAGGATATAAACATAATGAAATAGCAGCGTTGTTAAATATAACAGAAGGCACATCAAAGTCGCAGTTATTTAAAGCACGCAAAGTATTACAACAACAGTTTCACCTATTAAACACAACAAGTAATGGCACCAATTAAATTTGAAAACGACTTAAAGGATAAGTTAGAGCAACGCAAGTTGCAACCAAGTGCAGCTGCTTGGAAAAATCTACAAGAGCGGTTAGATGCCAATCAGAATAAGAGAAACAACAAAGGCTATTGGAGGCTTGCTATTGCTGCAAGTTTTGTAGGGATTCTAATTATAAGCTCTATATTTTTTAATAAAAACCAAAGCGATACAATTGAACCAACACTGGTAAATACTGAAGAACAACAGATGCCTAAGGTAAATGACAAGGTTGTTTTGCCAATTAAAAAAGAAACCGAAATAGTAGCGGAAAACCCTAAGACTAAAAAGGACAAACCAGTTACTAAAAAATCACTCACTAATAAAGCATCTGAGTCCAACTCTCAGCTACAACAAAAACAAAAAGCACTTATTAAAGGTGAAACTAAAGTTATTGTAGCTCAAACCGAAACAAAAAGAGACACCAAAGAAACGGCTGTCAAGCCAATGGAAAAACTAAGTTTTGAAGATATAAAGATTCAGGAAATTGTTGCTCAGGTAGAAGCACTTAAAAAAGTGAATAATATAGTTAGCGATGCCGAAATAAATGCATTGTTAGATCAGGCGCAAAAGGAGATTACGTTACACAAATTATATAATGAAACTACAAAAAAGGTAGATGCTAATGCCTTGCTTGAAGACGTTGAAGCAGATTTGGAACAATCCTTTAGAGAAAGAGCATTTAAGGCTATAAAATCTGGATACAAATATGTAAAAACCGCAGTAGCCGAACGAAATAACTAAGTTCCTAAGCAGGCAGGAATCTCATCAAAAAAACAGAAAAACATCAATTAATCAATTATCCATTATGGATCAAAAAACGAACAGTTATGCAAACAATTACTAAATACCTAGTATTATTAATCTTAAGTTTAAGTCTTACACAAGCACATGCTCAAGAAGAAACAAAGTCAACAAACAACAAACAAAAGATTGAAAACCTACAAAGTGTAAAACAAACGATAAAAAATAAAGAGAGAGAACTTTTAAAAGTAAAAGTTGAAGCAATTAATATTCGCTTAGATAAAGGTGAGATTTCTCAAAAAGAAGCTGAAAATTTAAAAAAAGAAGCCGCAAAAAAGCATGCTTTAAACATTGAAAACAAAATAGCCATTATAGACAACAAGATTGCTTTGTTAGAGCGAAACAAAAATGGATATATTTATAATACCGATGATGATGGAGAAAGAGTTTTATTAAGAATTGGAAGTGG
>JAADHG010000150.1 GCA_013151975.1 Chlorobiota bacterium
TTGATACCATATTTTCCTTCATATTTATCATAATCATTAGGCTTTCCATCAGATATAAGAATTATCCATTTATTTTTAGTACTCCGCTTATCTAATAAAGCCCCCGAATGGCGTAAAGCGGCACCTATTCGTGTATAACCACTTGGCTCAACAGCACCTACTTTAAACTTGGCTCTATTCCAATCTTCATCAAAATCTTTAATGGCTATGTATGATGAATGGTTTCTTGTTTTGGAGTAAAAAGCATTAATAGAAAAATCAATGTTATATTCATCCAAAATTTCGCCAAATAAAATTGACACTTGCTTTTCAACATCTATAACTCTATTTCCATTGGCATAACTATCGCTTGAAAGGCTTATATCTAAAAGCAATAGAATAGACAAATCTTTTTCCTTTTTTCGTTTAGAAAGATATATTTTTTCTGAAGGTGTGTGCCTAGAATTTACATCTACAAACAAATCAGTTATGGCATCTAAATCAAATTCTTCACCTTGTGTTTGTCTGCGTTGTTGCAAGTATTTATTATTAACCGAACTCAGCATTTTTCGTAAACCAATTAACGTGGTTCTGTTTTTTAAAAGTGTTTCTTTATAGTAGGGTATATTCGTTTTTAGTACTGTTTTTGGATATACTTTACAGAAATTCTCTTTATATTTTCGTTTGGAATACTCCCATTCATCATAGGTTAAATGATAATCATTAGTATTTGCTTCTTCACTTTCAGAGATGGTGGTGTTTTCAATAAAATCGGCTTGATAAACTGAATGCACTGTATCATCTACCCTTACCGTATATTTCATATTCACTTCATCTAATGCATTAGAATGTTCTTCCAAATCGTCGTCTCCATCCATATCACGCCAGTTTCCACCAAACTCTTCAGCGGTTTCTACCTTTTCAAATTGATGTTGTAATACGGCATCATCCAATTGTTTTTGGTCAATTTGAACAGAAATAATTTCTTCGACAGCTTTAGATTTTAAAATAGTTTTCTCCTGCTCATCAGAAGCTGTTTTTACTTTTTCGGTAAAGTTTTTTAGTTTTTTTTCTGAAGATTCTTCCAAGCTATTTCGCATCCATTTACCGTATAAAAATGTAACATCTGCTGCATCTTTTTCCTTGAATTTATCTTTATAAAATTGAATATATTTTTGATGATACGCTTTAGTTATTGGGAATTCTTTAAACAAATTATGCAATACCTTCCCAGAAGTTTCTTGTGCTTTTTGCTGTGACGCATTCAAATCATGTTCCAAAGTGTCGTTCCAGTTTAAGCCTAAGTTTTTTTGAATTGATAAATACAATACTCTAAAAAGATAAAAGGATACATTCTCTTTCTCTGATGAGAAATCAGCCATAACAGCAGGAAGAAAAAAATTATTATCCTTATATCCTCCTTCTCTTTCTGCTTCAAAAATTTCTATGGGTTTTCCTGTAATAGCTCTTGCAAATAGTGTTAACTTAGGTTTAACCTCACTCAAATTTACAGCATGAACTAAGCTAGCTTGCTTTTTCTTTTTTCGCCTTTTAAAATAATAAGCGAATTTTGTAAAAATATATTCATCAGGTTCAAACTCAAACATAGTAATAACAATAATTTATATCATTAAATCACATAAGTCCTTGAGTGCTTGAACAACTTCAAGGTCATCCGATAACGGCTCAACTACTGCAACATGAACTGATAAACGTTTAGGTAATCCGCTATGAATTAATTTGGAAGCATCTACCAAAAGACGCGTAGAAACAGTTTCTGTTAAACCTAGTTCTGTTAAGTTTCTAATTTTTGTGGCAATATTGACTAA
Source organism: Chlorobiota bacterium (assembly GCA_013151975.1). Lineage (GTDB taxonomy): Bacteria > Bacteroidota > Bacteroidia > Flavobacteriales > Flavobacteriaceae > JAADHG01. Next base: position 1,809 of record JAADHG010000150.1, read on the forward strand.
CTTTTTAGCGGTATTTATTTCTACATCGGTTTCATTTACAAGAATCTCAGCCTCAGATTTAGCATCAGGATAATCAAAAGACACTGCAACAAAACGTTGTCGTGTAGATGGCTTTAGCTCTTTAAACCCTCTTTGATATCCTGGATTAAAAGAGGCAACTAACATAAAATCCGGATGGGCTTTAATTGTTTCTCCTAGTTTATCAATATATAATTCGCGTCTATGATCGGTTAAAGAATGAACAGCTACAATAACGTCTGGTCGTGCTTCAGCAATTTCATCTAAATAAATAATAGCGCCTTCTTTTACTGCTTTAGTTAAAGGTCCATCAATCCAGATAGTTTCTGCGCCTTTAATAATATAACGTCCAATTAAATCGGTTGACGAAGTTTCTTCATGACAGGAAATGGTAATTAATGCTTTTTTTAAATGATATGCCATAAACTCCACAAAACGTGTCTTTCCAGTTCCCGTTGGTCCTTTAAGCAATATTGGAATCTTATTTTTATATGCATGTTCAAAAACATCTATCTCCTTTGCCGTAGATTTATAAAACGGTTTGGAGTGTTGCGTATTAGATTCCTTAACAAATAACGACTCGATTCCTGTGGTATGATTTATGATACGTGTCATATATTAAAAATTAAATTAAAGAAAATCTAAAAGAACTATTGAAAACACAATTTTCATTATTACTGTTTAAAACACACAGATATAATATATTCTAATTCTTTTAGATTTTCTTAAAAAAAGCCACTATAGTTAGCTCTCTAAAGCTTCATCTGTTGGTCGTCCATGTTTTACAAAATCTATCATATACAATATAACTCCTGTTGTAAACAATGTTGCACAAATAATTAATACATAAAAATGAACTTGGATTTCTTTTTGAACTTCCATAAATTCAATTTTCATTATACGTTCCATATAAACTTGAGCAACACCTGCAACACCAAAAGCTACAGTCATTCCAATCATACCAATATTTGACAACCAAAATGCAGCTCTACCTCGTGTACTTTGGTATAACTTTCTTCCAGTCATGTTTGGTAAACTATAACTAATTATTGCTAAAACAATCATTGCATAAGCACCCCAAAAAGCCAAATGAGCATGCATTGCTGTTACAAGAGTTCCATGTGTATATAAATTTGTTTGTGGTAAAGTATGAGCAAAACCTAATAATCCTGCACCTACAAACGATACTATTGCAGCACCTAATGTCCAGTATAATGCTAATTTGTTAGGATGTTTTTTCTCTCCTTTTCTATACATATTTACCGCAAATAAAGCCATAGCTAAGAACGCTAATGGTTCTAGAGCTGAAAAGATTCCTCCAACAACTAACCAAATTTTGTTAACACCAATATAATAGTAATGATGGCCTGTACCTAAAACTCCTGAAAGGAACGTTAAGCCTACGATAACATATAACCATTTCTCTATAACTTCTCTATCTACTCCAGTAAGTTTAATTAATAAGAAAGACAGAATACCTCCCATTATTAATTCCCAAACACCTTCAACCCAAAGATGAACAACCCACCATCTAAAAAAGGAATCTAACACTTGGCTGTCAAAGAAAATCATACCTGGCAAATACAATAATGCTGCAAATAATAAGCCCATAGAAAGTACTAGAGCTGTTGTTGTTCTACGCTTTCCTTTAAATAGCGTTACTAAAATAATCCCTAAAAACAACAAAACATTTGCAACTACTAAATAATCAAGTCCTCTAGGGATTTCTAAAAATTTACGCCCTTCCCAAATATTAAAGTGAAAACCAATAATTGCGGCAACAGCCACCAGAGCTAAACTAATAAGTTGTACATAAGCGAGCTTTACACTTACTAACTCACGTTGTGCCTCTTCTGGAATAATATAATATGCTGCACCCATAAAACCTGATAATAACCAAACAACTAATAGGTTAAGGTGAACTGCTTTTGCTGTATTAAAAGGAATAATATTATGCAGACCATCAAATCCTGCATGTGCAAATCCCATAATAAATCCATATATAATTTGCAACCCAAACAACACCATTGAAAGGGCAAAAAACCAATATGCTACTTTTTGTGATTTATATTTCATAATATTTTAAGTTTAGTTATCGATTTTATCTTTTGCTAATGGCGAAACAATAGTCTCAAATCCGTTAAGGTCTATGTTACCTATCCAATCAAAGAATGCTATTAAATCTTCTGCTTCTTCTTTAGAAAAACCGTAAGCAACCATTTTTCTTCCATTAGGTTCCCACGGTATAGGAGTCATTAAAACGGCTTTTATATAACCTTTTCCTCTTCGGTCAATTACTTTAGTTAACTCTGGTGCATAATAACCACCTTCTCCTAAAAGTGTATGGCATCCCATACAATTATTAGACTCCCATAATTTTTTTCCTCGAACAACTTGTTCGGTAATATTCTCTCGATTGGTCTGATCTTGGCTTTTACTTAAAGAAAACACTGTTAATCCTATAAATATTAAGAATGTAATTAAAGTGCCTCCTAGAAAAAAAGCGCGTGCTTGTTTTTTTGATAGCATGTGTTAGAAATTTTAGGTTAATATAAAAAAGATATTTTTGTCTTTTAATACAAAAGTATATGCGTCGTTTATTTAAAAACATGATTTATGTCATAAGTCATGTTTAAAATTAAATTGATTTTTTACCAAATAAACTTCAAAGTAATAAATTATCAGGAAAGTGCAAACCTAATTGATTACAGATTTAAGATTTACTTCTTCTTTAAGATACTTAGTTATTGTTGAAGCTCTGCTTTTTGCCAGACTACTTTCAACTTGCTTACTGTGATAATATCTTAGTTGATGCTCTCTCTGACGACCAGAACTAAAGCTAGATACTCTTTTTAAATAACCTATAACACGAGTTGCATGATCTACATTTTTAGAGTTACACTTGCTACAACTATAAGACGTATGCTTATCAATATTTTCACAATCATTACAAATAGTGATTCTTATATTAAAACAAAAATAATTACATCCTGCTGTTGCTGTTGCATGAATAAGCTTGATAAACCCTTCTTTATTTGGAGCTTCTTCTAGATTAAGATGAAGTGCTGAGCCGCCATCAAGATATTTTATTATCTCATTACCGTGTAAAATTATTTTGTCAAGTGTGTTAGTATTGGCATCTTCAACTTCATAGAAATAAGAGTTATAACATTTTCTAGGCACAAATAAACCATCTTCTTTATCCCATTTCGCGTTTTTAATTCCTAAATTTTCAGCAGGAACAAATTCTGTGTTAAACATATATCCATATTTTTTCTTTGCAAGTTTGTTTTCATCATAAATTGCTTTTAAATGTGTGTTTACAAATGCTTTGTATTTTTCATTATTACCTACTTGTATTCCTTGGCTTTCTGCGGCTTCAACCATACCATTAATTCCAATAGTTAAAAATTGCTTATCTAAGGTTATAAATCCTGCTTTATATACAGGTAACATTCCAGCAGCTTCATATTCATCAATCAATTTTCTATAAGCTACTTGATACTTATGAATTTTCTGTACTTCTGTAACTATATCTGCACCTTTTTGCACCAGCCTGTTCATGTTTAATGTAATTACGTTTATAGACCCAGTTGCCACACCTCCTGCTCCTAGTGAATAACTAAATGTGTTATCACTAATTTCACTTCGTAATCTGCAACAAGAGGCTAAACTATCTGCATTTTCAGATTGGTATATAAAAAATGAATTGCCTTCACTCAATTCTTGGGCACACATTTCGGTAAAATCAGTATCTACCGGTTTCCCGTCTTTAACTAACATGGCTGCGGTAACAACTGGAAATGTGAGGATGGCTTTATTACGCTCTTCATTAAACCATTTCATAAAATACTTTTGTATTTTTTTTAGGCTTTCCCATTTTGGTTTAGTCATATCTGGAAATACAAAATCTCCAAACATACTATTAAAATAAAGCTCATCATATAATGAGATATTCCAAAACACAGACTGGTATCCTCTTGCTGCAGCGGGTTGATTTACTGCATATACAACGTGCTGTAAATGATTTGCTATTAATTTTTGATTTGTTTCTAAATAATCTTCACCATAATCTTTAGAAGCGAAATAATCAAAATACATTAAGAATTCTACAGTTGCTAGTGCACCTGCAAATTGTGAACTAATGGCGAAAACTAAATTTACAAATTCACCACAAAAACTTTCTAAATGTTTTGGTGCTCTACTCTCTCCTCCAATTTTGGTTAAGCCATCAAATAAAAATGGGTACATACTAATAGACACACAATAAGGCTTAAGTGATGTTTCATCATGCACATAAATTTCATGCGACTCTATTTGACGCGTATATTCATTGGCTAATTCCTCGCCAAACAGAAATGCAATTTTTCGCTTTACTAAAGCACGATTAACTTGAATGTTTATATCCTTATTTAATTCTGCTTCCATTGTGGCAATGTTCTTTGAAGTTACATTGGCATTGGCATCTACTTTAGAACCATCGGCAGCATTTGATGAATTAATATAATGATCAATAAAATTTATCTTTTTTGTTACTTGAGTGTCAGTTAGTCTTATCATAAGGTTTAGTTTTTAGTAAATAAGTAGTTGAGTGTTTTATTAGTTTTTACGTCTATAAATTTCTGATTTGTTGTTTTACTGTTTAGTCCTCCTAAATGTTGCTTCCATTTCCCCGTTTTAATCCAAGTAAGCTGATTCAAAATCGTTTTAGAAACCTGTTTTTCTCCAGTATAAAGACAAGTTTTATAGGCTTTATTATTTGCTAACTTTAAGAAGGATTCGAGCTCTCTCTGATGCCATTCACCTCCCATAAACAGGACACAAGTTGCCAAATTACTATATTGATTAAGTATATTTTCAAAGCGTTCTTTAGAGAGTATAGTACCACTTCCTTCTTTCCATAAAAAGGGAGAATGGCATCCTTTACACTGTAAAGGACATCCTGAAATAGAGAAACAAAGACTTACTTCCCCAGGTACTTCTTGGAGTACTACTTGAAAATCGTAACAATACATGAAATTATAAAAGACTATTTAATCTTTTATAAAAATAACTAGTATTTATAATTATTTTCAGCAATAAATTTTTAGTTATTAAAAATGTTATTAACAGGTGAAGAAAATAATTATTTAGAATTGATGTGTTCTTATTTTGAAGAAGCCCTCAAGTAAGTGAGAGTTACAATTTAGCTAATTCTCAACCCATTATTAACCGCATTGCTCTTATCAGGATTTACAAAAACAAGGTTTCCTAATTCGTCTTCAGTCATTAAAATCATACCCTGGCTTTCTACACCGCGAAGTGCTCTAGGTGCTAAATTTACTAATACTGTAACCTGTTTACCAATTACCTCTTCAGGCGTAAAACTCTCCGCTATTCCAGAAACTATGGTACGCACATCAATTCCTGTATCTACTTTTAAAACTAAAAGTTTTTTAGTTTTTGGCATTTTTTCAGCTTCCAGAATAGTTCCCACCCGAATATCTAATTTTGTAAAATCTTCAAACGCAATAGTATCTTTTTGAGGCTCTGTTACTTTGTTAGCAGCTTCGTTTGCTTTTTTACTAGCGTCTAATTTATCTAGTTGTGTTTGTATTTCTTTATCTTCAATCTTACTGAATAGTAATTCTGCTTTTGCTATTTCATGACCAGCTGGAATGAGTACATTTTTATTTGATATGTCGTCCCAATGAGATGCTTCGACAAGCTCAGCATGACAATCGTTTTTATTTTTATCATTCTGAGTAAAACGAAGAATCTCTTTTAATTTTTGAGATGTAAAAGGTAAAAACGGCTCGCTCAATGTTGCCAAAGCGCTAGCAATTTGAAGTGCAATATACATTATGGTTTGTACACGTGCTTCATCTTCTTTGATAACCTTCCACGGCTCTTCATCAGCTAAATATTTATTACCTAGTCGTGCCAAATTCATGAGCTCTTGACTGGCTTCTCTAAAACGATAGCGTTCAATGGAACTTGCAATTACATTTGGATATGCCTTTACCGTTGCTAACGTTTCTTCGTCAACTTTAGAAAATTCGTTAGGTGTTGGCACAATACCATTATAATATTTATTAGTTAACACCACAACACGATTAATAAAGTTACCAAAAAT
>JAADHG010000042.1 GCA_013151975.1 Chlorobiota bacterium
TTAAGTGGATTGCAAACCACGTATTCAGGACCTGAAATTAATATTCGTGGCAACGGTGTAAATATTCCAGACGGGAATGCAGCCATTTCTTTGGCTGATGATACAGATTATGGTGGACTAGAAACAACTGGGACAGTATCTTTAACTCATACGTTTACAATTCAAAATTTAGGAACTACTAATTTAACATTAGACGGTCTTAATCCATACGTAACAATTACAGGAAATACTGCAGATTTTACACTAACAGCCAATCCAACAACGCCAATAATAGCAGGAAGTAGCACGACATTTTCAATTATGTACGACCCTACAACTGCAGGGACTCATTTAGCAACTGTATCAATTGCTAATAACGATTCAGATGAAAATCCATATACATTTAACATAAGCGGGAAAGGAGATTATTGTCTTTCAAATGGAAGTACTCTTTATGATACCAGTGTTACATTTGTATCTTTTAATTCTTTAAGTAATGCCGATAATGAAATACCAAAGGATAAGTCTTATGAGGACTTTACGGCAATGTCAACTAATGTTTATAAAAATTCAACACATAATTTAACGGTTAATGTTAACACCGATGGGAATTTTACTGTGTATACCAATGTTTGGATTGATTGGAATAGAGATGGTGATTTTGACGATCCAGGAGAGGAATATGATATGGGTTATGCTACTAATGTTGTTGATGCCCCAACATCTAATTCTCCTTTAGCAATTACAATTCCTACAAATGCAATTATTGGTTCAACGGGAATGCGTGTTGCTACGAAATGGCAAGACTATCCCTCAAGTTGTGATTCTGGTTTTGATGGTGAGGTTGAAGATTATTCAATTAATGTTATAGATTATTTAATCGATTTTGATGGTGTAGATGAATTAATTGATTTTGGAGATAATCATGATTTAACAAGTTCATTCTCTTTAGAAGCTTGGGTTTTACAAGAAGTCACAGTAACTACAGGAACAATTATATCCAATGGAAATATAGATGGGACTTTAAAATCGGGATACCATTTAGTCTTAAACAATAATTACCCTAATTTAACATGGTATGATAATTCAAATAACGAAGTAGTGAACATTACTTCGCCTTACGCCATTCCAAACAATGAATGGCATCATATTTCAGCTACTTATGATGGTACAACAGCAAGATTGTATATTGATGGTATAGAGGTAATTTCAGGAACCCCTTCAGCAGCAGCACTAGACACACCACAAAGCTTTAAAATTGGAGCTGAAACCACTAATTATGCTGTATTACCATCAAGTATTAATTTTTTCAACGGTGCAATTCAAGAAGTACGTATTTGGGATGTCGCCCTAAGTGAAGCACAGATACGTGAAATGATGAATCAGCAAATAGAACAAAACGGTACAGCTGTTAAAGGAACAATAGTTCCCTTAAACATTTCTGGTGGTTTATTATGGAGTAATTTACTTGGCTATTACCCGTTGAATTCTAATACTGCATTTGATAGTTCTAGCTATATTGTAGATGGGATACCTATAAATATAGATTCATCACAGTCTACAACAGCCCCAATACCTTATGAAACAGATGGCGACAGTAGTTGGGATACTAGTACAACGTGGTTAAATAGTACGGATGTTTATATCCCAAACACAATAGGTATTGATAATGTGACTTCTATTGATTGGAATATTGTTGATTTATCAAATGATATTGCTTCAGGAGATAGAGATATTGCTTTATTGGGGTTAATTTCAACAGTTGGCACATTAACCATTGATGGTACTACTAATATAAATACGGGAACAGGGACAGGGCACAGTTTAACTATAAACCGTTATTTAGAGTTAGATGGTATTATAGATTTAGTAGGTGAGTCTCAGCTTATTCAAAGTGAGGGTAGTATTTTAGATGCTGATAGTGGAGGCTATTTAGAACGCGATCAGCAAGGTACTGCAAATAGTTTTAACTATAATTATTGGTCATCTTCTGTAGGTCCAATAAATGGACTTTCAGGAACCAGGGGGACAGGAGTACCAAATACAAATTCAAATCATTCATTGTTTGGAGTAATTTATGATGGCACCAATTCGGCATTATATCAAGCAATATCTTTTAATGCATCCTATACTGCAGCCGATTCGAATACACCATCTATTCCAATAACAATAAGTTCTTATTGGTTATATAAATTTTATGGAGCTACCGATGATTTTAACGCATGGGTTTCTATAGACGAAAATTCAGCCTTACTACCAGGAGAAGGTTTTACAATGAAAGGTACTTCTGGAGCAGCTAACATACTTAACGACTTTCAAAATTATGTTTTTAAAGGGATGCCCAATAATGGAGATATCACTTTAGCACTTGATAAATCGTCTGGTGATGTAGATAGGTTAATTGGAAATCCATACCCATCGGCAATTGATGCTACAAAGTTTATACTAGATAATTTAAGTATTGCAGATGGAGGCACTAATACAAATGGAACAGTTTTTAATGGCGCTTTATATTTTTGGGATCATTTTGGAGAGCAGAATTCTCATAATGTGGGTGATTTTGTTGGCGGATATGCAACACGCAACTTAACAGGTGGTGCTGTTGCTATTTCTAATGATATTCGTATAGATGCTAATGGTGCATCAGGCGCAAAAATCCCAGGGCAGTACATTCCTGTTAATCAAGGCTTTTTTGTATCTACCGCACTTGATGGTTTTAATAATAATAACGGCGTAGCTATTAATACAGTTATAGGAGGTAACATTGTTTTTAAAAATAGCCAACGTGTTTTTGCAACTGAAGGGTCTGCGACCTCTATTTTTATGAGAGCTTCGGGGAATAAAGCAAAGAATAGTACAGAAAGTAATAATAATACTAAGCCTACAATTCGATTAATGTTCGATTCCCCATTGGGATATCATAGACAGATTGTCGTTGGGATTGATGAAAAAGCCTCTAATGGATTTGACTTTGGGTATGATGCATTTATTGCAGATATTAATGAAGAAGACATGTATTGGACTATTGATGCTGGTAATTTTGTAATTCAAGGCGCTAATAATTTTAGTGCAACACAAGAATTTGCAATAGGATTAAAAGTTAAACAGGCAGGTTTAATAAATATTAGAATAGACACTCTTGAAAATATAAACTCAAATCTAGATCTATATATCAAGGATACAACTACTGGTCAAACCCATCAAATTAATAGTGAATCCTTTCAAGTTTATTTAGATTCTGGAACTTACAATGATAGATTTAAACTAGTTTTTCAATCAAATTCAAATGTATTATCTGAGGATGATGTAGAACTTAAAGATAGATTTACTATCTATTATGATTCTAGAGCCTCAGAGATTAAAATTATTAAACCGGCTGATTTAGAAATCCTAGGTGTAACATTATTTAATGTTATTGGACAAAAGATTGATGCTTTACATTATTCTTCAGGTAAAATACCAATTCCAGCATCAATAACCGCTGGAGTTTACATTGTTAAGTTAAATACTACAAATGGCAAAATTAGTAAAAGAGTCATTATAGAGTAAAAAGTGTAATACTTTTTAGGGTGTTAATTCCTTATAATACCTTGTATACAAACAATTTATAATTTATACTTCACTTAGTTTAAGGTGTAATAGGCTTTACTATTTTTGTGTTAAAATGAAATATTTATGCATTTCATCCTATTTATTTGCATTTAATCGATATAATTTTATATATTGCCGCTATATTTAGGATTGAATTTAAATAAATGATTAATGAGTAAAAATAAAATTGTTTTAGCAGAGGATAATTCAACATTGTCATTATTATTAAAATTTAGATTAGAAAAAGAAGGTTATGAGCTTTTTATGGCGGTAGACGGTAAAGAAGCAATAGAGCTAATTGAAACCCATAAACCTGATTTAATTTTAACTGACATTATGATGCCTTTTGTAAGTGGGCTCGAAGTTATTAGTCATGTGAGAAACGAGTTAATTATTGAAACACCAATCATTGTTTTTTCATCTGCTGGTCAAGAAGAAATGGTGCTTAAAGCTTTTAGTTTGGGCGCTAATGATTTTATGGGAAAGCCGTTTAGTCCTAATGAATTAGTAATAAGAGTAAAACGATTATTAGCATAAAAAACAATTAACATCTAACTGCCCCCAAAGCCATGATAGATATTCAATATTTTGTTGATTATTACAATGATTTCCCTTTCCTAGTTAAGCTGGTTTGGATTGTGAGTGGGCTTATGTTTTCAGCAATTATTTTACTTACAATATATTTAAAAGTCATACGATATTACTTAAGGAAAAAAGATAAAGAGTTTACTAAATTCAAAAATGAATATGAAGCATTATTAGTGGAATATTTATATGCTGATATAGAAAGTGAAGAATTTAATAAAGAACAGCAAGCCATAATTCTTAAAATAAAAGATCATATTCTTTTTAAAAATAAAAGGAAAATGATTATTTCAATTTTATATAATTTAATGAATGAAGTCTCTGGAGAAATGGCAGATTCTATTAAAACACTGTATTATAAAACAGGGCTTATTGATTATGCACTAACACGTTTAAAAAATAAAAACTGGTATATAATAGCTAAAGGTATTGGAGAACTCACGCGTTTTACAGTTGCAGATGTACATGACGATGTTATTAAGTTTATAAAACATCCCAAAAGAGAAGTTCGTAAAGAGACACAATTGTATTTGGTAAGTTTATACCACTTTGAAGGACTTTCATTTTTAAACGAATTAAAGGAACCATTATCGGAATGGGATCAAGTACAGTTACTAGAAATTTTGCAAAAATTAGACGATCAGGAAATATGCGATATAAGACCTTGGTTACGATCTACAAATGATACCGTGGTTTTATTTGCTTTAAAATTATCTCAAATATATAACCAATTTGAAGTAAAAGATTCATTAATGGATTTGCTTTCTCATCAAAACAAAAGCATTAGAATATATGTCATAGAGGTATTAACACATTTATATGGTATTGAAGCAAAAGATAAACTGAAAGCTAACTTTAACGATTTGAGTATAGAGGAACAAATAAGCTTCTTTGGCTTGTTAGAAAAACTTGTAATTCCTTCTGATGAACCTTTCATTGAAAAACATCTGTTTCACAAAAATTTTGAAATACAATTGTTGGCTCTAAAAATATTAAAATCAATTAACATCGATAAGTTTATGGGACTTAATAATTTACCAACACATAAGAAAAGTCCAGCGATGTTAAAACTTGAAAAAATAGCATAAGAATGAATACAAGTACAGTAGATATAATTTTACATTTATTTCATTATTTATTTTTCACCTACGCTGTAGCTGCAATAGGCTCTTATATTATATTGGCTATAATTTCAGGAAAGGAAACCATTGAGTATCTTAAAAAAAACAGCTTTGTTAATTATAAAGATATCCTCTCATCTACCATGTCGCCGTCAATTACCATAATTGCTCCTGCGTATAATGAAAGTCTTAATGTTGTAGAGAATGTAAGGTCATTATTATCCAATCATTATGTTAATTATAGTGTAATTATTGTAAACGACGGCAGTAAGGATGACAGTTTGGAAAAGTTAATTGAAGCTTACGATTTAGAGAAAATCGACTATATAATTAATGAAAAGCTTAAAACTAAACCATTACGTTCAGGAGTCTATAAATCTAAGAATCCTGCTTTTGAAAAATTGATGGTTGTTGATAAAGAAAATGGGGGTAAGGCTGATGCCTTAAATATGGGACTTAATATTAGTACAACAGAATATGTGGCTTGTATTGATGTAGATTGCCTTTTGCTTGAAGATGCACTTCAAAAAATGATAAAGCCTTTTCTTGAAGCAACAGATGCCAAAGTAATTGCTACAGGAGGTGTTATTCGTATTGCAAACTCCTGTGTTATTAGAGGAGGTAAATTGATAGATGTTAATTTACCAAAGAGTTTACTTGTACAATCGCAAATTTTAGAATACTTAAGAGCTTTTTTATTGGGTAGAATGGCGTGGAGTAGGTTAAATGGGTTGTTAGTAATATCTGGAGCATTTGGCATATTCGATAAAAAAATAGCCATTGAAGTTGGTGGTTACGATACTGAAACCGTTGGGGAAGATATGGAGATTATTGTACGCATGAGAAGATATATGGAGGAGAAAGGCGAAAAATATAAGGTCTCTTATATTCCAGACCCATTGTGTTGGACAGAAGCCCCAGATAGTTATAAAATTTTTATTTCACAAAGAAATAGATGGACAAGAGGTACTATAGAAACCTTAAAAAAGCATCGTAAAATAGGGTTTAATCGAAAATACGGATCGTTTGGATTATTAAGTTATCCGTATTGGTTGATATTTGAGCGTTTAGCACCAATTATTGAACTGGTTGGTATCCTATATTTTGTGGTTTTAGTTGTTCTTCAACAAGTGCGATGGGAATATGCTGTGTCTTTCTTTGTTTTAGCGTATTTATTTTCAGTTTTATTTTCTATTGTGGCGTTATACTCTGAAGAACTCACATTTCATCAATATAAAAAGAAGGGAAACGGATATAAGCTAGTTTTATTAACTGCATTAGAACCATTTGTGTTGCATCCCTTTATACTTTACGCTGCTATTAGAGGTAATATTGATTACTATTTTAATAAGAAAAAGAAATGGGGAGTCATGCAACGCAAAGGATTAACGAGCGCGTAGTTATAATAGAGGAATAAATTAATATAAAGATGAAGTTTAGCTTACAAACTAAAGATGTTTATAAATATATTTATTTAACAATTTCACTAATTTGTGTCTTCTGGTTAATAAGTGTATTAGAAATTTACTTGTCAATTTCAAGTGGAATTAAAACGTCTAGTTTAGGAACAGCTATTTTATATAAGTTTCTTAATGATTTTTGGAGTGGTTTAATCATTGGAATAGTCCTATTGCCAATATTTCTTTTACTTAATTTATTTGTAAAAAAGGGGTCTCTAATAGTTGTAAAAGTAGTTTTCTTGCTCTTTGTAATTATTCAATTTTCATTAGTAAAATATAGTTTAACAACATTGCTTAACTTAGGAGCCGATATTTTAGGGTATTCTTTAAATGATATTTATATAACGGTAAGCTCTTCACAAGCAATGACTGTAATGTCGTTATTACCGTTTGTTGTTTTTCCGCTATTATTTTTCGCCGTCTTTTTTGTTATAAACAAATATTTTAATGAACGTATAACACTTGGAGTAAGTGTCGTTTTCATTCTACTATTTGGAAGCTTAAAATTAATATTCTCTGAAGCTTCTGATACAGCTTATCAAAACAAAATTGCTTTTTTAACAAAGGATATAATTAAATTTCAAAAAGAGAAAAGTAAAACAAATGCTTATAACTTATTTGATAGAAACGATTACCCTTTATTAAAGCCTTTTAATGATTCTAATGATGTTTTGTCTTCATTTTTTAATGTAAAAGAAGAAAAACCAAATATTGTAATAGTTATTGTGGAAGGTTTAGGAAGCGAGTTTATAGGAGAAAAAACCTATAGAGGTTTTACTCCTTATTTAGATTCTTTAATTTTAAAATCGCTCTACTGGGAAAATTTTGTAAGCACTACAGGGAGAACATTTGGCGTAGTACCATCTTTATTAGGTTCGCTGCCTTTTGGCGAAACAGGATTTTTAGAACTTCCTAAAACCCCTTCTCATTTGTCACTTATTAGTGTATTAAAAGCCAATGGATATACAACCTCGTATTATTCTGGAGATCAATCAAGTTTCGATAAAAAAATCAACTTTTTTGAATATAGTGGCATTGATGATGTAATTGACGAAAATAAATTTGGACAAGAGTATATTAAAACTGAAGCTAATTCAGGAGGTTTCTCTTGGGGCTATCCAGATGCAGAAATATTTAAAAATTAAAGAATCTAAAT
>JAADHG010000023.1 GCA_013151975.1 Chlorobiota bacterium
TTAATAATTGCTTGTATCTCGCAAATTGATACAAGACTAACAGATATTAATAATACATATAAACATTAACAATTAAAACAAACACATGAAAAAACTGATTACAATACTATGTTTTTTATTTTTAACGACTATGCTATCCTTTAGCCAAAATACATCTAAAAAATTCACTAAAAAAGGAAGAGAATGGTATGTTAGTAAGAACACAGGGTCAGGACAATTAGGCACCAAAGAACGTCCTGCCAAAGACTTAGGAAATATTATTCATAAACTACAGCCCAATGATGTTATTTATATAGCAGAAGGTGTCTATTTAAGTAAAGGGAAAAGAGGTGCCGACGAAATTAATGTTCCAGTTAAAATTTATGGAGGTTATGACACTACATTTACCATAAGAGACCCTTGGGATACTTATAAAACAATTTTTACAGGTACAAACGAGTATATGAAACTTACTAACCCAAGGTTATATATTCGAACAGATCAGCAACGAGAAGCTAATGGGCAACTTTCTCAAGGTTCTGAAATTATAGTTGACGGAATTATTATAGACAATGGTCCAAGAAACAGATATCATAAAAATAAAAATCTTGCTATTAGACGTAAAGCAAGTCCAAAAAACGGGCAAAACCCTTCTCCAGAATCTGGAGGTATTGTTATAGTAGGGAGCAAGTACACCAATATTGCTGTTTTAAATTGTGTGGTTATGAATACAGCTCCTACCGAAGGTGCTATTTCATTACGTGTATTTAAAGGTGGAAAAGGAATTATTCAAAATAATTTCTGTATTAATAATACAGGTTATGGAATACATGCAAGATCTGGTTACGCTGGAAACGATAAAAATTTAGTACCATCTTTTACCATTAAAAACAATACTGTGTTATTTACTTGGAAACATGATCCTATTGCGTCTTATGGTGGAAATGCCTTAGCCTTAGACCAAAACATTACAGCAATTATAGAAAATAATACGTTTGCTTTTGCACATAAAGGAGGCATTTATAATAAAGGTGCTAACATTATTTTAAACAATAACCTTTTTACAGGAAACTCTAAATACGATTATAAAGAGCGCAATGCAACAATGGTTGTTGAAGATATTTTAGATGAAGCTGAAAAAATAGACCCAAACAGCGACGGAAACGAATCTGTACTCATAAAAATTCCTGTGGCAGAACGATGGGCAAATATCTATGGAAATAGAGTCGAATTAAGAAGAGAAGATGTTGATGCTGCTGTAAGTGTAACTAACTCTGGTGCTAACCAACTAAGAAGTATGCTAGGACTAAATATACAAGGCAATAGTGTAAATATGGATGCTGAAATATTTTTACCACTAATAACTATTGAAGAAGCACTGCCAGCAGGACAATTTCCGTGGAATGGTAAAGGATGTACAATCCCAAAAGAAAAACAATAAAATAAACCTATAAAATCAAAAATATTAAAATTAATGTCAATCATTATTAACCCATAAACCTTTAACTCATGAAAAAAATAGTTTACCCTTTGCTAGCCCTTTATATCACTTTACTTGTAGGATGTAACACTAATGGAAAAGAAAAAACATTTAACGGTGTTCAGCTTTTTTACACCTCAGTAATTACAGAAGCTGAAGCCGATAGACTAGGTGCTTTTTTAATTGATTCAGAATTTGCTAACGGAGAAGACAAAACTGTTCAAATAACAAAAAATGGAAATACCTATGCATTCAGAATGGTTGTAAAAAAAGGAATTGAAAACGACCATGAGTATGCTCAAATATTTAAACAAGTTGCCGCTGAGATTTCAAAAAATGTTTTTGATAATGCTCCCGTTGACTTGCATGCCTGTGATGAGTATCTCAATACGCTTCGGGTTTATATAATGGTAGATTAAGTTAATTACCACAGGAAAGACCAGACCGCATAAAAAAGAAAACCTTAATCATTTCTGTAAAGATTACGTAGTTCGAGAACAAAAACTAGATAAAAACTAAAACAAATGAAAATAAAAATTAAAGAAAACGTATTAACTCGAGATGAGTTAAAGAGAACACTATCAGAAAAATTAAATGATAAGTACAATCTTTCTTATAGAGGAAAATATATGATTGTAGTTGCAAAGACCAAAATAATAGGCTGCACTGTTATGATTCATAAAAATAATATTCTTGTTAATGGAAACTTTTCAACTATGAAAGCACAAATTATTTTTACTCTTCTTGTTGTGCTTTTAGGCTTTGTAATCCCCATTTTAGTTTACTTTTTAGTATTTCACAAAAAAATGAAAGTTGTTGAAAAGGAGGTAGCAGAAGTTTTAAAAAACAATTATAAAGAGTTAATCCTAGAACAATAAAAGCAAGCAGATGAAATTAATTAAATTATTATTATTTGCCATTTTAATGGTTGGTTGTGCTTCTGAAACACAACAAAAAGGATTGGATGAAGTTGCACAAATTTACGATGCAAAAGTTTCGTATTCTAAAGGATTTAGCTCATCACTAGGAAAAAAAACAGTAAAGCGATTTAATATAAAACTATCCGATAGTAAATTATTAGACAGTCTTCCTATAGGGGAAACATCTGCAAATATTGCACTTACTGTATTTAAAAATTTTGATGACGATGAAAAAAGTAGTTATACAGAAATCTACACAGAATTTATTAACTCTAAACAAGACACTCTTAGATATACGTTTCCTGTATCGTTAATGAAAACTCTTTTACCAAAAACAAAAGGGTTTACTGTTTTTTCAGAAGGTATAAAAAACGGAACTTTTCAAGACATAGAAAACTTTAAAAACAAAAATGATTTATCACAAAATCTTGCTAAATTTTTAAGTGATTATACCAGTAAACTCAATAAAAGTTACGGAAGAATAACAACATATAAACTCTTTGGATTAGACGAAGTAAAAGGCAATAAAAGAACATTAGTACGATATATAGGATATTTTACATTTATAAGTGGTAAGAAAATTACCTATTCTGTAGCCGTAGATATGGCTGTTGGCAAAGACGAGATTGTAGGTTTTAGAATCTTTGAATAAGAAATTTATAAAATGAGTTTTCAAAACATTATTATAGACCAAAAAACTCCTAGAGATATAATTTTATTTACATCTTCTTTTTCTAAAGGCTTAAAAATGTATCGTTTTTTTGGTTACTTTTTTTTAATAGGAAGCATTTTTTTAATAACAATAGCAATATTTAAATTTAAAATGTTTTTTCCAGGTTTTATATTTATTGCAATTGCTGTTGGTGCATTTTTTATGATAAAAAAAGTAACTACCAAAATTAAAAACAGAAAAGAAACTTTTATAAATGGTAGTATTATTAATGCCAAAGTAATAACACATGGTAAAGCATTTAATTTTTTAAAATCTACACCAGATTATACTATTACAGTTTTTGATGCAGAGAACAAAGTTTCCATAAGGTTAGTTTTTAAAAATAAATCTATTTGGGAAGAGTGTCCTATTGACAAAACATTAACTGGTCTCTTACATAATAACAATTATTTTTTTGCTGAAGAATTAGGTGAAAAGTTTAAAGCTGAAAACTAATACAAATCTATAGAATGAAACAAATCTATCATCATATAATAACTTCAAATATTAACAATTAAAATCTTTTAAATCATGAAAAAATCAAACATTATTTTAATTATCACATTTTGTTTTCTTATGCCTTTTAGCGTAATATCACAAACAAAAAAAAGCAATAATCAATTAATTTGGAATGTATTAAATAAAGATAAAAGTGTTACAAAATCCTTTAAAGAAGGAATGGCACAAGTATCTAAAAACCTTGAAAATTGCAACCCTTGGATTGATGTCTCTTCTATTCAATGCAGAAAAGTTGTTGATCCATGGAGTACAAACAACGATAAACTAAATCCAAAACAACGACAAATTAGTGCTGTAAAAAATCTTGAAAAAGCAATACTACAAGGCAAAGGAGGAAAAGCATTGCCAAAAAAACTGGTGGCTACAGCACAAAAAAAGCATCCTGGGTACACACAAAATGCTATGTCATCTCGTTTTAAAATGTATGTTAAACAAATGGAATGGGTACATGAAGATGAGTAGTAAGCATTCATAAGTTTTATTTTAAAGCAATCTCCACAATTTAAAACCTAGGGTTTTCCCTAGGTTTTAAAAACTAGGTAAACACCTGATGTTTGGCTTTGATAAAATATGGAGTTTAGCAATAAATTTTATTACTCTAATTTCTTAATGCAGATACTATGAAAAAAATTACACTCTTACTCGTTTTATGTTGTTTTACAGCTACTATACTTAATGCACAAATTACAGCTATACCAGACGCCAATTTTGAACAAGCACTTATAGATTTGGGAATTGATAGTAGTGGTGTTTTAGATGGTTCTGTATTTACCAATGATATTAATACAGTAACAGTACTAATTGTAATCAATAAAAACATTGCAGACTTAACAGGTATTGAAGATTTTGCTGCTTTAACCACATTGAATTGTAGAAATAACCAAATAGTTAATTTAGATTTATCACAAAATTTAGTTTTAGAAACATTGATTTGTGAAATAAACCAACTTACTAGTTTAGATATAAGTAATAGCTTACTAATAACAGATTTAAATTGTAGTAATAATATGCTTACTAATTTAGATTTGTCACAGCATTCTCTATTACAAACTGTAAGGTTTCATTTTAATAATTTCACCAACTTTGATATAAGAAATGGCAATAACACAAGCATAACTAGTTTTGTTGGCTCATCTAACCCATTGCTTACTTGTATTTTTGTAGATAGTGCAACTTATAGTTGGGCAAATTGGCCAAATAGAGATCCTGCATCTAATTATGTAGAAACTCAAGCACAATGCAATCCTTTTGTAACCTATGTGCCAGACGATAATTTTGAACAAGCTTTAATAGATTTAGGCTATGACAATTTTTTAGATGACTATGTTAATACTTCAGCCATAAATACTGTTACTACTTTAAGTATCGGTAATTTAGGTATTAATGACCTTACAGGTATTGAGGATTTTATAGCTTTAGAAACTTTAAACTGTTCCTATAATAATCTTAGCAGTTTAGATGTGAGTAATGCACCTAATTTATTACAACTCTTTTGTTTTAATAATAATCTTACCTCATTGGATGTTACAAATAATCCGGCTTTACAATGGTTAGATTGTAAATTTAATAACCTAAACACTTTAGATGTAAGTAACAATACACTTTTAGAAAGAATTGATTTTCAAGACAACAACCTCACAACTTTAAATATAAGTTGGAGTTCCGCTTTAGACCAAGTAAGAGTACAAAATAATCAGCTTATTACTTTAGATGTTAGGAGTGGAGCAAATACAAATATTACAATTTTTGATACTACTGGCAATCCAACACTTAACTGTATTTTTGTTGATAATGCTGCATATAGTATAGCAAATTGGACAAATATTGATGCTACATCTACTTTTGTTGAAAACCAAGCGCAATGTGATGGATTAAATATTTATATACCAGACGATAACTTTGAACAAGCCTTAATAGATTTAGGTTATGATGCTGGTCCATTAGATGATTTTGTTTTAAAATCGAGCATCAGTACAATAACAACTTTAAATCTATCATCAAAAAATATAGTTGATTTTACAGGTATTGAGGCTTTTGGAACTTTAGAAAACCTTAATATAAGTCAAAACCCAATTACACAAAGCACAACATTTAATATTAATTACCTTACCGCTTTAAGAATCTTAAATTGTTCTAATAGTCAATTAACAAGTCTTGATGTAAGTGATAATACAGCTTTAACCAATTTAAAGTGTAACAATAACCAATTAGCAAGCTTAGATGTAACTCAAAATACGGCTTTAACACTTTTATGGTGTCATAACAATCAACTTTCAAGTTTAGATGTTTCTCAAAACACGGTTCTATCTCAATTGTATTGTAGTACAAACTCATTAACAACTTTAGATGTAACCCAAAATACAGTTTTGAATGAATTACGATGCCAAGTAAATTTGTTAACAAGTATGGATGTTTCTCAAAACACCTCTTTAGTAGAGTTGTGGTGTAGAGATAATCAAATAACAAGTTTAGACCTTTCGCAAAACGTAAGTTTAGCAAAACTGATTTGTAACGACAACCAACTTACAAACCTCAATATAAAAAATGGAAATAATACAGCTATAACAAATGCAAATTTCAATGCAACAAATAATCCAAGTCTTACTTGCATTAATGTAGATGACGATGCTTATTCTAATACAAATTGGACTAATATTGATGCACAATCTGGTTTTAGCACAGATTGTAGTGCAACAACCTACGTACCAGATAATAATTTTGAACAAGCCTTAATAGATCTAGGCTATGATACTGTTTTAGACGATTATGTACTTACATTTACTATTAGTAATATTACCTCACTAGATATAAGTAATAAGAATATTTCAGATCTTACAGGTATAGAAGATTTTACATCATTAGTATTTTTTGATTGTTATACAAACCAAATAAGTAATATAGATGTTAGTAATAGTTCTGCTTTGGTACAATTAAAATGTGGTACTAATCAACTTACTAGTTTAGATTTGTCTAATAACACCAATTTAACTATACTTAATTGCTTTAATAATCAGCTTACAAGTCTTGATGTAAAAAATGGAAATAATACTAATGTTACATTTTTTAAGGCAGATAACAACCCAAACTTAACCTGTATAAATGTAGATGACATTACTTATTCAACTACAAATTGGACAAACATTGATGCACAAACCCATTTTAGTACCAATTGTAGTGCTGAAACTTATGTGCCAGACGATAACTTTGAGCAAGCTCTTATAGATTTGGGTTATGACGATGTACTTAATGACTATGTGGTTACTGCTAATATTAATACAATTACGACTTTAAATGTTTCGTCAAAAACTATTTCAGATTTAACAGGTATTGAAGGTTTTACTGCTTTAGAAGATTTATTTTGCAATACAAATCTACTCACTAGTTTAGATGTAAGTAATAATACAGCATTAAAATTATTATACTCATATAGTAATCAACTTACGAGTTTAAATTTGAGTAACAATACTGCATTAATTAATTTAAATTGTAATAGTAATCAGATTACTAGTTTAGATGTAAGCAATAGTTTAAGTTTAGAATTATTAAGTTGCAATTCTAATCAAATCAATAATATAGACGTATCCAACAATATAGCTTTAGGAGGTTTATTACTCAATAACAACTTATTTACTAATTTAGATATAAGTCAAAATACTGCGTTAACTTATTTAAATTGTAGTAATAATGATTTAACGAGTTTAGATGTAAGGAACGGAAACAACACAAACTTTACTTATTTTAATAGCTTTAACAATCCAAACCTCACCTGTATTTCTGTTGATGATGCAGCATACAGTACTACTAATTGGACTAATATTGATGCGCAAACCAGCTTTAGTGAAAACTGTAGTATCATTCAACTCTCAGCCAAAGTCTATTTACAAGGTGCAGCTACCAATCCTAACTCTGGTGAAGGAACATGGATGCGAGACGATTTGCGAGTAACTAATAACATTCCAACCACATCGCCTTATACAGATGCAATTACCTGTAATGCATCTGTCTTTAATCCTACAGGAGCCAATGCCATTGTTGATTGGGTATTTGTTGAACTTCGTGATCAAGCTAATAGTGCCTCAGTGCTTGCAAGTCAATCGGCACTCCTACAACGCGATGGTGATGTGGTGGCTGTTGATGGCATATCGCCTTTGTCCTTTAATATCGCTTTGGGGAATTACTATGTCGCTGTTTCTCATCGTAACCATATTGGCGTGATTAGTGCTTCTACTTTTAGTTTATCTCCCACAACAACCCTTGTAG
>JAADHG010000064.1 GCA_013151975.1 Chlorobiota bacterium
GTGGAAGCTTACTTGGGTTATTTGGATGAAAGAAGTAAAAAACAATAAGCCAATAAAGAACCTAGTTAAAAAACAAGTTTTTTTAAGGCTATAAAAAACAGTTATTAGATAAAAATAATCTTTAACTAGTAGATATTTAATCATTTACATTCCTAAGTTCGAGTCTTAGAGGAGGAGCTTAATTAAAAACGTCACCATTTGGTGGCGTTTTTATTTTGACCTTTTTTGGACGAGAAGTTTACCCTGAGCGAAGTCGAAGGAAGTCTTAGAGGAGGAGCTTAACAAGAGAAAGCCATTAAAGAAATTGAGTGGCTTTTTTATTTATTGTTATTTTTCCCTTCCAAATATACCAACCCCCGTTTGTTTAATCAAAAGAATTGATTTGGTCTATTTTTTAGAATCATAGAAACTATAATTTTTTACATATTTAAAAATTTGAGTAACTTCGTCTATTAAATAATTGTCAAGGATTACACTTTTCATTGAATTACAAATCTACTCATATAAAGCTAATATAATGTAAGCTTTTCTCTTAGAAATAGTAAGCTTTTAGCTTTGAATAAACAGAGGTCTCTTTAATATGTAGTAAACCAATTAAGTCTATTAATAGTATATTTGCTAACTAAAAGTAAACAGGGTATGAATAGATTTTTTAAAATTGAGAGCTATAAATTTATAGTTATAACCATCTTGTTACTTTTAGGAGTAAGTAGTTGCAAGTCTGTATATCAAACCCAATCATTTACAAACAATATTGTACCATTAGCTCCAAATTACGAGCAAGAGCAAAACTGGGCAGTATTGCCATGGACGTATTCAGAAGAATTACAAACAATAGCATCACAAGAACAAGATACCCTTATGGCAGATGTGTTTTATGTGTACCCTACATTATTTTTGGATGCAAAAGATAAACGTTGGAACATTCCCGTAGATGATGCTGTTCAAAATGAAAAGGTATTAAATACGGCTGTACAATTTCAAGCTTCAGCCTGGGCAACAGCAGGAAAACTCTATGTGCCTTTTTATAGGCAAGCTCATATTCGTTCATATGCTATGTATAATCAAGGAGGAAAGCAAGCTTTTGAAATTGCCTATGCAGATGTTAAGACTGCTTTTGAATTCTATTTAAAACACTATAATAAAGGGCGACCTATTATTATTGCAAGTCATAGCCAAGGCACTACACACACAAGGCGATTGTTAAAAGAGTTCTTTGATGGAACAGACCTGCAAAAACAATTGATTGCTGCTTACATACCAGGAATGGGAATACAATCAAATGAATTTGCAACCATAAAACCTATGACGACTCCAGATGAAATTGCAGGGTTTGTGTCTTGGAACACCTATAAGAAAAACACGTATCCTAAAAAAGACAAAAATTGGTTTAAAGGAAGCGTGACGTCTAATCCAGTTACTTGGGATACCAAAAAGGCTACTGTTCGAGACCAACATAAAGGGTTTTTATTTAGTAATGGAAAGCTTTACGACAAAGCACTTACTATTACAATTACTGATGGGTTAGTTTGGACGTCATTGCCACATTTTCCGTTACGACTATTTGCAATATTTAAAAAGAATTATCACGTTGGAGACATCAACTTATTTTGGCAAGACATTAGAGAAAACGCAGAACTACGCACAAGAAATTGGGATTATAAACAGCATGATGCCAAAAAAAGGCATTCTACATTTTAAAAACACATGGTTTAATGACTCCATAGTTCAAGGGATAGAATAAAAGTTTCCTAAACTTTAGATTCAGGTTCGAATCCTGATGGAGTCACTAGGTGTTTTGATTAATTTAAATAGGATGAGAAGTTTACCCTGAGCGAAGTCGAAGGGAATCCTGATGGAGTCACTATTTTTTAATGTTTAATACTGTCAAAACGCTCTCCAAAAACTTCAAGATAGCCTATTTCGCCTTTAGCGTTTAATCTAAAATTAACCATTGCTTTACCATAGGCTTTCACATCAAAAGCTATTCGATAAGTATCATAATGCCAATGAGACAGCGAGCCTTTTACAGTGTTGTTTAAGTTAAACTGAACCCCTTTTTTAGTTTTAGTAATCTCAATAGTTCCATATTGCAAATGCTTATAGGTTCCTAACATTTTATCAATAGGTAAAGAAGGTTTAGTATTTGCAATTCTTTTAGGTATATCAGTTTTTGTGTTCTGGGTGTAAAGTGCTTTAAACTCAGTACTCCAGTCTCTTGTAATTTTACCATCCATAAAAAGATCAAAAACAGCATACATAATAGCATGACGTAGCTCTACATGATCTAGATTTCCCATAATATAAACGCCTATATTTTCCTCAGGAATTAAACCAGCAATAGCAACCATTCCTGGTAAACTTCCAGTATGAAACTGAACCATTTTCCCTCTATAATCATGTTGAAACCATCCTAATCCATAGGTAGTCCAATGTGGTTTAGTGAGTTTTTGTGTAGGGTAAAATTCGTTTGCTGGAATGATTTGTTGAGGTTTAAAAAGTTCCTTAAAGTTTTTTGAACTAATTAAAGTGTCTCCTTCATGGATACCATTATTCAAAAGAAACTGAATCCATTTACCAATATCGTTTATACTAGACCACATTGAGCCTGCTGGACCTATTTCATCAGCAATAAGTTGGTCGATTCTAATGATTTCCCCTTCAAAATCTATATGAGCATCTGCTTTATTTTCTTTGTTTTTTACCATGTCATAAGTAGCAAAAGTTTCATGCATGCCTAAAGGACTATAAATACGTTCTTTTAAAAAGGATTCCCAGGATTGTCCACTAACTTTTTCAATAACTTTTCCAGCCGCTAAGTACATGAGGTTTTGATATATAAAACTAGACCTTAAGGAGTAAGTAGGTTTAACATCTCGCATTTTATAGAGCGCACTATCACCACTTATTTTCATCCATGACCAAAGGTAATCGGTGTTACCCAGACCAGATCTGTGAGTAAGAAGATCTCTAATAGTTAATTCGCGAGTAACGTAAGGGTCGTATAATTGAAAGTCTGTCAAATAATTTATAACATGGTCATCCCATTTTATTTTCCCTTCATCGACTAACATTGCCAAACCTGCTGCTGTAAATGCTTTTGTTGTAGAAGCGCAAACAAATAAAGTGTGTTCATCAACATTCTTGTCTGTCCCTAAAGTACGTACACCATATCCTTTTTTAAATACTATTTCACCATCTTTTATAACTGTAACAGCAAGTCCAGGAGGGTTCCATAATGAGATACCATTTTCAATATAATGGTCTAGTTCATTAATTTTATTTTCTAAAGATTGAGAAAATAATATGAGTGAAAAAAGACTTAGTAAAAGAGTGGAAATATATTTAGTTTTCATGAAACAGAATTTATAATGTATGGATGTAAGTTAATAAAATAATACAGTTTGTAATACTTCTTTTTTGATTTAGGATAAGGGCGCACATTACAACTACGCATCAACATCTTAATTCTTTGTTAAAATCAAGATGCCTGCATTTTTTTTAGTAATTTTAAAGACCTATGCGTCCTGCATATGTTTTAGATAAAAGAGTACTAATTAAAACACTAGCTTATGCCAACATTTCAATTACAAATTAATGGAGAATCTCATACGATAGAGGCAGATAAAGACACGCCTTTATTATGGGTATTAAGAGATCAGATAGATTTAGTAGGGACTAAATATGGATGTGGTATAGGGCAATGTGGTGCCTGTACAGTACATATTGATGGCGTAGCTACACGAAGCTGTCAGCTTCAAGTTTCACAATTACAGGATGTTGAAATTACAACTATTGAAGGGCTTTCAGAAGATGGCAATCATCCCATTCAAAAAGCATGGTTGGAGCATGATGTTCCACAATGTGGGTATTGCCAATCAGGGCAGATTATGACAGCTGCTGCACTTCTTAAGAACAATCCAAACCCAATGGATAAGGACATTGATTCTGCTATGGATGGAAACCTTTGCAGGTGTGGGACTTACATTAGAATTAAACAAGCAATTAAAACAGCAGCAAAGCTTTAAACTAAGAAATCATGACAAAAATAAAAACACAATATAACCGTCGTTCTTTTATAAAAGTGTCAGCTGCAGCAGGAGGTGGGATGCTTATAGGATTTAGTTGGTTAACCGGCTGTATTTCGGATCCCAAAGCTGAAGCAATTGCAGTTCCCAATGAATGGTTTGATATAAATGGTTATATCAAAATTGGAGATACAGGTTTGGTTACCATATATTCACCAAATCCTGAGATTGGTCAAAATGTAAAAACTTCCATGCCAATGATTGTAGCTGAAGAGCTAGATGTTGATTGGAAAAATGTCGTTGTTGAACAAGCGCCATTAAACACTGGATTTTATCAAAATCAATTTGCAGGTGGAAGCTTGTCAATTAGATTAAGCTGGAATGCCTTGAGAATAGCTGGTGCTACTGCTCGAAGAATGTTAATGGAAGCAGCTGCAAAAGAATGGGGAGTACCTGTTTTAGATTTAAATGCTACACAAGGAATTATTAAAGAAAAAAACGGAGAAAGAACTATAACATATGGAGAAATAGCTTCAAAAGCTGTGGGTATTGAAATTCCTGAAGAAGTTGAACTCAAAGAGATAAAAGATTTTAAATTAATAGGAACTAGTGTTAAAAATGTAGATGCAAAGAAAATTGTTACAGGCAAGCCTCTTTTTGGTTTAGATTTCAAAAGAGAAGGAATGCAACTTGCTATGATACAACATCCACCTGCTTTTGGTATGAAGGTAAAAGATTTCAATGCAGAAGAAATAAAAAGAATGTCAGGAGTGAAAGATGCGTTTATCATAGATACATCTATTAAAAATCCGAGTTGGTCTGATGAAAAAGGATTTTTACAGCTCATAGCTATTGTTGGAGATTCCACTTGGCAATTAATGAAAGCAAAAAGAGCTATTAAAGCCAATTGGGAAGTTGTAAGTGAGTTAGAGAATTCAGAAATGCATTTAAAGAATTTAGAAGACGCCATTGCATCTGGTAACGTTGAAGAAAGCAGGAAAGATGGTAATCCAGATGCTGCATTTGAGAAGGCTGCTAAAGTGATAGAACGCACATATAGCTCGCCATTCCTTGCCCATAACACGATGGAGCCTATGAATTTCTTTGCCAATGTTACTGATACATCTGCTGAACTTATTGGGCCAACACAAACACCAGAAGCTCTTGAAGGGTCTGTTTCTAAATTACTCGATATGCCAATTGAGAACATTACTGTAAATATGACCCGAATGGGAGGAGGCTTCGGTAGGAGACTTTATGTGCATTTTGGAGTGGAAGCAGCTGCAATTTCAAAAAAAATAGGCGCACCAGTTAAGCTTATTTACACCAGAGAAGATGATATGACTCAAGGAACATATAGACCCGCTTATCAATCTAGGTATAAAGCAGGGTTAGACGAAAATAACAATTTAATAGCTTTTTCAGTAAAAGGGTCTGGTTTACCTGAGGGGTCTGTTTTTCCTAACCGTTTTCCAGCAGGCACAGTCGATAATTATTTAGCTGAAAAAATGCGTACAAAAACCAATGTTACTACAGGAGCATGGCGAGCTCCAAGATCTCACTTTACCGCTGGTGCAGAACAATCATTTCTAGATGAAGTCGCTGAATTGGCAGGGAAAGACCCTATTGATTTTCGATTGGAATTATTTGACCGAGCCATTAATAATCCCGTTGGAGATAAGCATGAATATGAGGCTGAGCGTTATGCAGGTGTTCTGAAATTAGTGAAAGAAAAATCTAATTGGGGAGAAACAAAGCCTGGTATTTATCGTGGTGTGGCAGCCTATTTTTGTCACTCTAGCTATGTTGCGGAAGTTGTAGACATGGTTTTAGAAAATGGTCAACCAAAGGTCAAAAAAGTATGGTGTGCCGTTGATTGTGGTATTGTAGTAAATCGTGATGCTGCTAAAAATATGGTTCAAGGTGGTGTTATTGATGGAATAGGACATGCTATGTACAGTCAATTAACTTTTAATAATGGAGCTGTTAATGAAAATAATTTTGACAGGTATCAATTAATGCGCCATTCTCAAGCACCAGAAGGCATAGAGGTTTTCTTTGTTGAGAATGAGATTGCACCAACTGGATTAGGAGAACCTGGACTTCCGCCAGCTGTTGGAGCATTGGCAAATGCACTCTATCAAGCAACTGGGCAACGTTTAACAAAGCAACCTTTTATGAAAAACATGGATATTGAAAAAGTAAAGGGGTAATGCGTTAAAGTTCTTTTCAGATTGTGAGTATATGACACACGAATTTAGAAACATAGTTGAAGCGTATCAAACCGCAAAGCAACAAGGTAAAAACGGTCTTAGCAACAGTTGTTGCTCTAGACGGGTCTTCATATAGAAAACCAGGAGTACGCATGCTTATTCTTGAAAATAAGATTATGATTGGTGCTGTTAGCGGAGGCTGTGTAGAGAAAGATATTTTAAGACAATCGGAATCTGTTTTTAGGGACGGGCAATCTAAAATGATGACTTATGATGGGAGATTTAGATTGGGATGTGAAGGCATACTTTATATTTTGTTAGAAGTTTTTCAACCAGAAGATGATTTTATTGCAGAATTTAAGACCTGTTTAAAAAGCAGAAATCATTTTAAGATTGCATCGTATTTTTCAAAAGAAGAAGGTACACATTCAGGAATAGGAACTTATGTAGAGATTGGTAATGAAAAACATTTTGTTTCAATGGTTTCTATTGGTAATGATACTCTCTCTACCTTTTCTCAAAATAGGCCACCATGTTTTAAGTTGCTAATTTTTGGTGCAGAACATGATGCTGTACAATTGTGTCAGTTCGCAGCATTAAATGGATGGGAAGTAAGTATATATTCTAGCCCAATAGAATCTAAAACTATTAAAAACTTTACTGGAGCTACTGAGTTTTATGCAATCACACCTGATGAATTAAATATGAGCAGTATTGATAATCATACAGCAATTATGATTATGACTCATAGTTTTGCCAATGATTTAAAATGGTTGATGGCTGTTAAAGATACTGAACCAACATACATAGGGTTATTAGGGCCAATACACAAAAGAGAAAATTTATTATCTCATTTATTGGAATATCATCCAGATATAGAGACATCGTTTTTAGAAAAAATTCATGGGCCAGCAGGATTGGATATAGGTTCTGAAACACCTCAAGAAATTGCCATTTCTATTATTTCTGAAATACTATCAGTGACACGACATAGAATCCCTATGCCTTTAAAAGAGAAGACAAGCAACATTCACGCATAATTATTTAAGCAAAATAGAGTGTCTCAAAAAACTAATATTGCCATTCTTATTCTAGCTGCAGGAGATTCTACACGAATGGGAACTCCAAAGCAACTACTTAAATGGAAAAACACAACACTTTTAGGGCATGCTATTGAAACTGTTCAAAAATCTAATGCGTTTAAAATATGTGTAGTTCTTGGCGCTAATCATAATCTTATTAACACAAAAATTAATAATTATCAAGTTGAGGTTTTAGTCAATGAAAGTTGGGAAAAGGGCTTAGGAAGTTCGATAGCTTTTGGTGTAAATCATCTTTTGAAAAGCGACACTAATTTTGATGCAGTGTTTATAATGCTTGCCGATCAACCTTTAATAGATTCTGTATATTTAAACAAGGTCTTAGATACGTACGAAATAGGAAAACGTCAAATAATTGCGACAACATATAAAGGTGAAAAACAAGGTGTTCCTGTATTATTTGACGCTATTTACTTTGAAGAATTATCGCAACTCAATGATAATAAAGGCGCAAAAAGGATACTTCAAAAATATTTCAAGAACGTTTCAGCAATAAGCGCAGACAATTTAGTTTCAGATATTGACACCTTGGAAGATTATCAAAGACTATATAATATTAACCACCGATAGCAATCATACTTCTATTTTTTCCATGAAGCTCTGGTTCTTCAAGTTTTTTCAAGGTATCCATACCTCCACGAATTTTAAATTTTGATTGTATGGTTTTTTGAATAATTGGTTCAATATTTTTGCCTTCACGAAGTGGTGTTAATAAATCAGATTCCGTTGATGAAAATAAACAATTTTTTAGCCTACCATTGGCTGTCAATCGAATACGATTACAGGAATCACAAAACGGATTGGTCACTGAACTTATAATAGCAAATGAACCTTTGTAACCTTCAATTTTATAATTTTTTGAGGTGTCGTTAGGTGCGTCTTTTATACGCTGCACTTCATCATGTCTAAATTCTGCATTTACAAGAGCCATAACCTCAGCATAAGACATCATTTTTTCCTTATTCCATTTATTACCATCAAAAGGCATAAACTCTATAAATCGTACTGAGATAGGAAGTATTTTTGTGAGCTTAATAAAATCAATAATTTCGTTATCATTAAATCCTTTTATGAGTACAGCGTTCAACTTGACATTAAAACCTTCGGTGATTAATAATTGAATGTTTTTAAATACTTTTTCAAAATCATTCCGACGCGAAATCTGGTTAAATTTCTCAGCATTTAAAGAATCTAAACTCACATTAATATTTTGAATGCCACAAGATTTAAACGTTTCTATGAATCTATCTACAATAACTGCATTTGTTGAAATGGCTAGCTCTACAGGTAATGTTGCTAACTTTTTTAAAATAATTTCTGAATCTTTTCTTACAAGTGGCTCTCCTCCAGTAAGTCTAATTTTTGTAACGCCATTATCTACAAAGGTTTTAGCAATGGTATAGATTTCATCAAAACTCATAATATGAGACTTTGGTGATAACGGAATGCCTTCTGCAGGCATACAATACGTACATCGTAAATTACAAAGCTCGGTTAACGAAATACGTAAATACGTATGTTGTCTTCCAAAGGTATCCTGCAATATGTTTTTGTTTTTTCTCATTAATCGTGTCTTGCGCCTTTAAGGATTCCGAAAATATGTAAAACGGATGGAAATATGGCTTCCATAGATTCTTTTGCGCCATTGGTTGATCCTGGTAATGCTAGTACTAGAGTTTTGTTTATAGTTCCAGCAACGCTTCTTGAGAGCATCGAATATGGTGTGCGATCTTGTCCGTAACTTCTAATAGCTTCTTCAATTCCTGAGATTTTTCTATCGATTATTTCATTCAAAGCTTCTGGTGTAACATCACGTTTTGAAAGTCCTGTTCCGCCAGTAAAAATAATGAGGTCAACCCCTTGATTTACGTAAGATTTTGTTTTCTGTTGAATGATTTCCTTTTCGTCAGGAATGATTTCATATGCTTTTACAGCAACATTATTTTTTTCTAAATTGGCGATTATCGCTTTTCCTGCTTTGTCTTCTTTTTGTCCAGCCGAAATGGTGTCAGAACATACAATTACGGCTGCATTAAGTTCATTTCTAAAGCGGTCTTTAAAGTCTGATTTTCCACCTTTTTTGTTTAGTAATTTGATATTATGAATTTCTATTCCTTTATCAATAGGCTTTAACATATCATACATGTTTAGCGCAACAATACTTGCGCCATGCATCGCTTCAACCTCAACACCTGTTTTATAAATGGTTTTTATAGTGCAATTTATAGTAATTTCTAATCCGTTTATGCTGTATTCAATGCCTGTGTATTCAATTGGTAATGGATGACAATCAGGTAACAAATCTGGCGTTTTTTTAACACCCAATAAACCAGCAGCTTTACTCATAGCAAAGACATTGCCTTTTGGAACTGTATCGTTCTCAATAGCCGCTATGGTCTCCTGTTTGCTCACTTTTACAATAGCTTGTGCTGTTGCGGTTCTTAATGTGTTGTTTTTATGTGTAATATCTACCATTATGTATATTATTGATGTCTGTTCGAGCGCAGTCGAAAACTATAAACTTACTAGTCGTCAAGCCTTTCGACTGCACTCAAGGAGACAACATATTTAACTATTTACTTTCCATTGATGCGAAGCGTCTTCAAAAATTTCTTTTCCATAAACAGGAACTTTCGCTTTAATCTCTTCAACCACATATTCTAAAGCTTTAAATACTTGTTTTCGTCTCGGAGACGATACAAACACAAACAAACAGATTTCTCCTACTTTTACAGTTCCCAAACTGTGATAAATGTGCATACACGTTAAATCAAACTTTTTAAAAGTAGCTTCACGTATGTCATGAAATTTAGCATTAGCCATGTCTTTATAAGCGGTATATTCTATGGCATATATCGTTTTTTCGTCAACCTCATCAGCACGTACTTGTCCTAAAAAAATGTTATGCGCTCCTATTGATGTTTTGGTTTGATGTTTTGCTATGGATCGTCCTATAAATTCTGATGAAATAGCACCTTCTATAAACACGTTTTTTATTTTTTTATCATTCATTATATATTGATTTTTAAATGATCCAAAATTGCCACAGCACCTCCTTTTAGGCTATAACAATTAGTAATTTCATGTCTTTGTAATATTTCAACAGCTGTTTTACTGCGTATTCCATATTGACAGAAAAGGATATTGGTATTTTTTAAATTGACTTTATTTTGGTCTTGTTCTAACCTACTTAGCGGGATGTGCATACAATTAGGCAAATCAAGTTGAGGTTGTTCATGATATTCTCTTACATCTATAAATTGAATACGGTCTTTTTTTAAAGCGTTTTCAATTGAAATTTCTTTTACTTGTGTTTTACAAGAGCGTTGCGTATATGTATTTTTTAAAGCTGTTATATTCTCAAATTCATTCTTAGATTTAGAGATTTTTAATGTAGATACTTCTGTTGTTCTTGCGTTATAGCAAAGTAGTTTTCCAGATAATACACCATCAAAACCTAAAATAATTTTGATGACCTCATTCGCTTGCATAGTCCCAATAATTCCTGGTAAAACACCTAAAACCCCAATTTCTGAACAGTTGGCAATAGCGCCTTCCTCAGGAGGATTAGGGAATAGACAACGATAACTTGGGCCATTTTGATAATTGAACACTGAAATTTGCCCTTCAAATTTATAAATAGCCCCATAAACAATAGGCTTGTTAGTAATTACAGCCGCATCGTTTATAAGATAACGCGTTGCAAAATTATCTGTACCGTCTACAATAATATCATAGGGTTTAAATAATTCTAAAGCATTATCTGAAGTTAGTTTTTCGGGATAGGTATTAATTGTAATTGTTGGATTTAAATCCTCCAATCTGGTTTTTGCAGCCAAAGCTTTATTTATTCCTAATGATGATGTTCCAAACAAGATTTGGCGTTGTAAATTAGAAATGTCGACTACATCAAAGTCAACAACCCCAATGGTTCCGACACCAGCCGCTGCTAGATATTGCAATACAGGACAACCCAATCCTCCTGCGCCAATAACAAGCACTTTGGCTTGAGACAGTTTGTTTTGACCTTCTTGCCCAACTTCTTGTAAAACGATATGTCTGCTATATCTGCTCATATTTTTCTGTCTTTCGACTTCACTTAAGATAAACTCCAGCAGGAATCTCTTTCAGCTTTTTCATTTTTTCCTATCCACCTGAAAAAGGAGGTAATAGTGCAAGTTCATTTGCTGTAATAAGTGTGTCTTTTGAAACAATCTCATTGTTTAAAGCTACTTGAAAATCTTTGTTTTTTAAATCTGGATGTTTCTCGAAAAGAAGGTCAAGCAATTCTGAAACAGTGGCTTTAGAAAAGGGCACAGTTTCTTCACTACATAGAGTGACTTCAGTGAGTAATCCAAAATATTTAATGTTCAAGTTCATGTTTTAATTCGTTAAATTGACTTGTTGTATTTATATTTTTTACATATTGATCCCATTCAGAATCATTGCTAATTGTTTTTGTGTTTAGTTGTGCAACAGCAATTCGCAATCGTTTTTCATGATTATTCAAAAGCTCTAAACATTTATGAAGGCAATGTTTTTTATACAATGCAATTAATGGCATTGTTCTGCCTTTACTTTGCAATTGTACAACATCAAAATTTTCATTATCAAAATTGATTAGTTGCTCCAGAACAAATGTCTTAATTAAAGGCACATCACAACTCAGCACTAAATTATTCTCGCTTTTAGAATGATGCAAACCTGAATATAAACCCGCCAAAGGTCCTGAATCTTTAATTAAATCATTAATGCGTTTGTATCCAAATGCATCATACTCAGGATTATTACTTACGATAATAATATGGTTAACTAAAGGCTTAATTGCATCAATGATGTGAGACATAAATATAGAACCATTCAAGCGGAGCAATCCTTTGTCTAAGCCCATTCTTGAGCTTTTCCCTCCAGCTAAAATTATTCCAGTTATGTTTTTTTTATCAATCATTTATATAAAAAACAGTTTTACGGATGCTATAATTAGCACAAATGCTAGCATATATCGCAGTCCTTTATTATTGATTTTTTTACTTCCATAATAACTACCGATGAAACCTCCAACAATAGCCACAGCAACTAACACAAAAGATTGAGATGAAATGGATACGCCACTTGTGAGTTGCCCAACCAACCCAGAGGCGGAATTTACCCAAATAAATAACGCTGAAACCGCTGCTGCTTCTTTCATTTTACCCCAATGTAATAATAAAATTATAGGTGTAAGAATGATGCCACCACCTATTCCTATTAATCCTGAAAAAAACCCAATAACACCTCCAACAACTAGCCCTTGCCAAAGTTTTATATCTTTAATCAAAGAGGTTTCTTTTCCGAAAATATTCAGCATTTTTAATATGGCAAAAATTAATAAAACGGCTAGAACTTTTTTATAAATAGAAGCATCTACTTCAATCATTCCTCCTAAAAAAGCCAAAGGAACGGAGGCAATTGCAAAGGATAAAAACAATTTAAAATTAAAATAACCTGCTTTATAATAATGATAAAATGCAATTCCTGCTACAAACAAATTGAGCAGCAAAGCAGTAGGTTTCATAACTTCAGGAGCAAAAGAAAACAAAGCCATTAGTGCTAAATATCCGCTAGCACCTCCATGACCAACACTTGCATATAAAAAAGCAACTATTGGAAGAATGATTAAGAATAACCAGATATATTCAATGTTTAAAATCACTATATATTTGTTTCGTTATTTGTTCATCTAAGAATTTCCAACATTTTTCATTAATAGTTTCAAAAGCAATTACCAATGATTTTCCGTAAGGGGTTAATTGAGCTCCACCACCACCTTTTCCGCCAATTTGTGTTGTTATAACTGAGCGTTCTGCTCTATAGTTTACTTTATCAATTATGGACCAAGCTTTTTTGTAAGACATGTTTAAAGATTTGGCGGCTTTTGATAAGGAACCAGTTTCTTCTATTGCTTTTAGTAATCTTACTCTGCCTTCTCCTAGTAAAATATTACCATCAGCTTCAATCCAAATGCGACTTTTTATTTTGTATTTCATAGATACATCTATTAATTTATTGGTAGAAGAATAACTTCTACCATATCATCTATTTTAATCGTGTTAATTGTTTCTGGCACATATACCATAGCGTTTGCAAGTGCGAAAGTGTGTAGCATAGACGAATTTTGTCCATCTAAAATCTCAACTTTACCATTCTGGTATATTGCTTTTAAAAATTGAGGGCGATCTCCTCTCTTGATAAAATTAGATAAAGATTTTGCTTTTGTTTTTGTTAATGAAAAGCTGATATGTCCAGACATTTTTTGTAACGCGGGATATACATAAATATAAAAACAACTTAATGCAGCTGCTGGATTTCCGGGTAAAGCAAATACAACGTTGTTTTCTTTTTTCCCAAAAAACAAAGGTTTTCCGGGTTTCTGTTTCACTTTATAAAACAACTGTTCAACCCCTATTTCTTGAAGTGCTTTCCCAACAAAATCATAATCGCCAACAGAAATTCCTCCAGAAACTAGAACCATATCATGATTAGTTATTACTTGATCAAGAAGACGAACTGTTTTGGCATAATCATCACTAACTTTATGTACAGTTATATCTTGATAACCTAAGGTCTTTAAAGTTGAGGTTAGCATGATTGTATTGCTTTCATAAATTTGACCGTAAATAAGCGGGTTCCCAGCCT
>JAADHG010000195.1 GCA_013151975.1 Chlorobiota bacterium
AGAAAAATTTAATAATATGCGGATTACGAATCAAGAATGAAGCCAATATGCAGTTTGGTAAGTTTATAGAGAAAAATTATTCCGATTGGTTTGAGCCTAGAGCAGATGCTCCAATAATGTCTCATACCTTATTTAAAGAAAAGATTGTTCCTGAATTAAGTCCGAACCAGCCTACGCTATTGGTTGTTATTGATAATTTGCGCTATGACCAATGGAAAGCCTTTGAGCCAATTATTAATACATATTATAAAAACGAGAGCGAAACACCATATTATAGCATTTTACCAACTGCAACACAATATGCGAGAAATGCTATATTTTCTGGATTAACTCCACTAGATATGGAACGCTTGCATCCTAACTATTGGAAAAATGATACTGATGAAGGTGGGAAGAACTTGTTTGAACATGAATTTTTAACTGCTCAATTAAAACGTTTAGGTCTTAGCCATTTAAAACATGAATATTTTAAGATTACTAATTTAAGATCTGGAAAAAAATTAGCAGACAACTTTAAATCAAAAAAGAATAATGACCTAACCGTTGTTGTTTACAATTTTGTAGATATGTTATCTCATGCAAAAACTGAAATGGACGTTGTAAAAGAACTCGCTTCTAATGACAAGGCATATCGATCATTAACAGCAAGTTGGTTTAAAAACTCTCCCCTTTTAGATATCATACAGCAAGCACAACAATTAGGGTTTAAATTAATACTTACCACAGATCATGGAACAATTAATGTAAAAAGCCCATCAAAAGTTGTAGGAGATAGAGATACAAGTCTAAACCTAAGGTATAAAACAGGAAGAAGCTTAACTTATAACGCTAAGGATGTGTTTGCCGCCAAAGATCCTAAAAAAATACAATTACCTTCAATTACAATGAGCAGTTCATATATTTTCGCAAAGGGAGATTTATTTTTCGCTTACCCAAATAATTATAATCACTACGTTAGCTATTTCCGCAATACATATCAGCACGGAGGTGTTTCTCTAGAAGAAGTAATTATTCCATTTGTTGTGCTCAATCCAAAGTAATTTTATCT
Organism: Chlorobiota bacterium; assembly: GCA_013151975.1. Lineage (GTDB taxonomy): Bacteria > Bacteroidota > Bacteroidia > Flavobacteriales > Flavobacteriaceae > JAADHG01. Next base: position 1,049 of record JAADHG010000195.1, read on the forward strand.
ACAAATTGCAAAAAACATCGATGAAATGCATTTTTTTGTTGTTTTTTTCATATATTAGCTTTATTATTGCATCTCGTTATGCAAATGAAAACAGATTTTGACATAGTTACTATTGATAAAACAGCCCAAATGTTACTTAAAAATGTAACAACAAAGACCGTATTATTTTATGGTGATATGGGTGTTGGCAAGACCACACTTATTAAAGCTATTGTAAAAGCTCTGGGTGGAAATGACAAAGTAACTAGCCCAACGTTTTCATTAGTTAATGAATATGAAGTTACAAATGATAAAGTTTATCATTTTGATTTATATAGAATTGAAGATGAAGTTGAAGTATTTGACATTGGTATTGAAGATTATTTATACTCTGGACATTGGGTTTTTATTGAGTGGCCAGATATAATAGCAAAGAATCTGCCGATTACAACAGATATTTCTTACATAAAATTGAATAAAGACGGTTCTAGAACACTAGAAATGAGTGTTTCTAATATAGATTTAATAAAAAAGTAAATAATAATTAGTAAAAAATAGTAACCACACCCCAAATAAAAATCACGAAACTACGGAAAAACCGTAGCTCGTAAGTCCCATGAATAAAAGGTTTTAACATTTATTTAACATTTATATAAAGACTTGTACTTTATCTTTGTAGTAGTTAATTAATTAATTAAATCCCTTGAATTATGAAAACTAAGAAGTATTTAATCGCAATGGCGATATTCGGAGGTGTTTTGTTTACAGCGCAAGCTACTAATCTTTTAGATTTAAATGGACAAACAACCACACAAGTTGACAAAACGAAAATCAAAATTCCTGGCCAACGCTAGTAAAAAGGAATTAATTATAGGGAGTATTATCGCTACTTTTATAGCTATTACACCTTATTTGTTTACAATTTATCAAAGTGTTCCTAGTCAAGAATCTTGGAACACTTTTTTTGGCACCTATACTAGTGGTTATTATGAAGATGTACAGATTTTTGCTTGGACTATAACTGGCAAAATTATCCCGCTTCTTCTATTAATTATTTGGATGTTTACCAACAAAAATTGGTGGTATCATGTACTTATTGTACCTATAGCCATGTATATTTATCAAATAATAACAATTCTAAATGACGATTTACGATTTGCAGAAGACAATCAAATTCTATATTTATTACCTGTTATGGCTGTGATAATTCCTTCTATTTATTTATTAAGAGCACGAATGTCCGATAAAATTGATGAAGCTACCAAAACTATGGAAGAACTGGAAGAAGAACTTATGGCAAAACCAAAAGGTTTTTTTGGTAGGTTTTCTGATTATTTCTAAAATCGTTATTCTTCTTTAGAAATTATTTTCAATTGATATTACAAATTTATTTGTAATTTGGTTTTTTATTAACCAAACTATGAGTAAATCTGTCACTCCATTTACAAAAGCACAATTGCTTCCTCAGGAAGAAATGCTTGAGATTTTAAAGCATGAATGCAATTTATTTATTGGTATTCCTAAAGAAACTTCTTTTCAAGAAAGGCGCGTATGCCTTACTCCTGATGCGGTTTCAGCATTAGTTAATAATGGGCATCGTGTACTTTTTGAGTCTGGTGCTGGAGAAGGTGCCAATTTTGAAGACAAAAATTATAGCGAAGCTGGTGCTGAGATTACAAAGGATACTGCAAAAGTGTTTTCTTGTCCAATATTGCTGAAAGTAGAGCCACCATCGCTAGACGAAATAAAACTGATAAATCCGCAAACCATATTAATCTCCGCATTACAACTTAAAACACAATACAAAGCTTATTTTGAAGCTTTGGCAAAAAAAAGAATCACAGCATTAGCATTTGAATTTATTAGAGATGCTGATGGCGCTTACCCTGCCGTACGACAATTAAGCGAAATTGCTGGTACGGCATCGGTATTAATAGCGGCTGAATTACTATCCAATGTTAATAATGGTAATGGGTTATTATTTGGTAATATTAGTGGCGTCCCTCCTATTGAAGTAGTTATTATAGGAGCAGGAACTGTTGCTGAATTTGCAGCACGATCTGCTATTGGATTAGGTGCAAATATTAAGGTTTTTGATAACTCTATTACTAAATTACGAACACTTCAAACTAGCCTTGGGCGCGCTATATATACCTCAACCATGCAACCCAAAAATTTACTCAAGGCTTTAAAGCGCTGTGATGTTGCCATTGGAGCTGTTAGAGGTAAAAATAGAGCACCTATATTAGTTAGTGAGCAGATGGTTGAGAGCATGAAAACTGGAGCACTTATTATTGATGTAAGTATAGATATGGGAGGCTGTTTTGAAACCAGTGAGGTTACTACACACAACCATCCCACTTTTGAAAAGCATGGTGTAATACATTATTGTGTACCTAATATTCCAGCACGATATTCCCGATCTGCTTCTGTATCAATAAGTAACATATTTACACCGTATCTTTTAAAAATTGCAGAAGATGGAGGTATTGAAAATGCGTTGCGTTTTGATCGTGGTTTAAAAAATGGTTTGTATTTTTACCACGGAATTTTGACTAATAAATCTGTGGCAGATTGGTTTGATTTAGACTACAGTGATGTCAACCTTCTAATTTTTTAAGTGTTAAAGACAACACTAATTAATTACTAACTCATGAAACTTATACAACGTACAGGTTATTACCTTGCAGGATTTTCAATTGGCATTGTTATTTTAGCCTTTATTTGGAAAGGAAAAAAAACTGAATTTAACTATTTTCCCGATGCAAGAGTGCTAAAAAACATTAATACAAAACAACAATTATTTTCTAACAAAGTTAAAATGGCAATAACAAATAAGACCATTGATACTATTGCCATTTCATATATCTTAAAAAAAGGAGATGTGAATTTCTCAAAGAGTCAGACTAAACGTAAACCTTGTAAAATTTATGTTATTGAAGGCGACTATAATGATAAGGAAATTGTATTAACTGTTGAAAATTGTGACAGTATTGCCACTATTCAAGATGTAAGTGTAAAATAAAACGCTCAATACTATTAAGTATCGAGCGCTTTAAATATACTTACTGACTATATTTTATTAACGAAAAATTATCTTTTTTGTAGTTGTTCTATTAGCTTCTTGTAGGGTTACAAAATATAAACCACTACTAAATCTAGAAATATCTAATTGCTTCTGAATTAGCTCTCCATTATTATCACTAATAGATTCCATATATACTAATTTACCAACAGTATCTTGAATATATAAGTTTGATGTTCCTATTAAGCCAGATAATTGAAGCCTAAGAATGCCATCACTTGTTGGGTTTGGATAAACACTGTATTGATAATTTGTAGTGTCCTCCTCACCACAATCAATAACAAACACTGAAACTGATGCAGTATCTGAAGCATAATCGTTAGAAACAATTACGGTATATGTAGTATCCTCACTTGGGGCAACATCAATACTCTTAGTAATTTCACCTGTACTCCATAAATACGTTTCTCCACCGTTAGCAATTAAAGTTTGTGTATCACCACTACAAATTGTCATATCCTTTCCAGCATATGCTATGACCGAATTTGCAACATTTACTGTTACTTGGGCTATGTCTGAACAATCATTAGTATAACCAATAACAGAATACACAGTAGTTTGTTGAGGGCTCACAGCAATATTTGGTTGCGTTGCACCATTACTCCATTCGTAAGTATCTGCTCCAGATACAGAAAGTGTTACATATTCTCCAAGATTGATAGTTTTATCGTCACTAACCTGAAGCTCTGGTGGAGAATCTACAAATACAGTAACTTCATCTGTACCTGAATTTGAATCTTTTGTAACCAATACAGAGTAAATCGTAGTCGACATTGGATTTACAGTAATATTTGCCGTAGTTTCTCCTGTATTCCATAAATACTCTGTTCCTCCAGAAGCTGTAAGAATAGTGCTCTCTCCTTCACAAATAGTAACATCGACACCAGCATTTGGACTAAAGTTATTTACAACAGTTACTATTACGTCATCTGTACTTGCACAACCATTTGTTTCGATTACCGATACAGTATAGGTTGTAGTATTTGTGGGCGATACAATTATTAAGGCTGTAGTTTCTCCAGTACTCCATAGAATATTACCAGTACCAACAACTGTTAGTGTTGCACTTTCCCCCAAATAGATGTCCACGTCATTACCAGCGTTTATCGTTTGCCTGGGCTTGACTGTGACCATGACCTCGTCAGTGCTCGAGCAACTGCCTTGAGATACTATCACAGAATAATTTGTTGTTGAAGTAGGACTTACTGTTATGTTTTGGGTTGTTGCTCCATTACTCCATAAGTATGTGTTCCCTCCTGATGCATTTAATGTAGTTTCTTCACCCTCACAAATAGTTTGGTCTGCTCCAGCATTAGCTATAGGAATACTATTTACAGTCACCGTTATGGTATCTGTACTTGTACTTCCATCAGAACTTGTTCCTGTAACCGTGTATGTTGTTGTAATGCTAGGGTTAACTGTAATACTTGCTGTAGTTTCTCCTGTATTCCAAGAATAGCTTACTGTACCAGTTGCTGTTAATGTTGCTGCATCGCCTATACAAATTTCTTGGTCAGATCCTGCATTTACGCCTGTTGAAATTTGCAAATCCCTAAAATCTACAACAAATGTATGTACAGGAAAATTATTATTTCTCCAATCTGAAGCGTATAAAACTCTGTTCCCAGATGGAGATGGACATACTTGAGCTTGGTTTTCATAATTACTCAATAAATTTCTTCCATGAGCTATTCTTTCTACTCGAGTTCCATCTAACTTTACACCAATTATTTCATTAAAATAAGGCCCCCAATTTTGATTATCAGTAGATATGGTAAATACCCAACCAGGTCTATTTAATGATCTTGCAGAACCGTGACTCGCATAACCACCTTGAGTTAATACAGTAACTTGACCATCAATTAATCGTCTTTTAATAACTCTACCATCGTCTGGATTCGATTTAGAAACCCCAACAGCTACCTCATTTCCTTCAAGATCTACTGCTAAATCAAAATGACTTGGTCTCCCGTATTCACTCCAATATGGTCCTACTTGATTTCCAGCAAGATCAAATATTTTGGTTCTGTCACCTCCATTGCCATAATTACCATTAACCATGGTATAATTACCCAAAGGAGAAATAGACAACCAATCAATATCTATACCCGAAAAATCTATATCTGGATACTTTATATTGTTTGCAAAATCTAATGCAAATACCACTTGTTTACTATCAGAATTTCTAGTTGCGAATACTGATATTTTAGTCCCATCATGAGTAAAATTTCCTGTGTATCCAGTTGAAGCACCAGAATAACCACTATATGCCATAAGTTGTGTTGTAGTACCACTTGAATAACTCCAAGAGTAAATACCATCATCTCTTATTATTAGCATTATATCTGGGTTCGTAGGATGCCAACGTATTTCGTTATTTGAAGGAACATTAGCTTCTTTGATGACTTCATAGGTTTCACCATCTAAAAATAAAGCAGGTCCCCAGCTACCTCCTTGAGTTTTATGTCGATCTAAATAAATAATTGATTCATCTGCATTCCATGGTTGTCTTGTAGAATACCCATGTCTAGCAACGTTTCTCCACACTTCTCCATTAACATTTTGGATAGCAGCACCTACATCGCCTGTTATTCTTGTAATCTTGGTTCCAAAAGCAGGATCGGTAGTGGGCTGCAAATACTCAGGTTTAGGCATTTCTTGAATTGGCCAGTAGTTATTCAGGTCGGTAATTAAATCATAATCTTGTGCATTTATCGAATTGCTAAATAAACAGAGTGCAAAAATTAAAATTACTGCACGATTAGCTGAACTAATGATTTTCATATTGTAATAATTTGGGGCTTATGATATAAACATAAACAAATAATCATTAGTGAAATATTTTCTACTAATTTAATCGATAAAAATCAATTAAAACGAAACTATTTCTTACAAATAATGTCAGTTTAAGGATTTTATCAGTCATTTTGTCGATGTTTCTTTCAAAGTTATTTAATAATAGGTACGACAGAATCTAGACTTTGGATGTTTATTTTAATAAAAAATTATTAACAATTCATTTTTAGATTAAAAATGTGTTAATTTATTCCCTGTAAATATTGCTATATTGAATATTCGAAAATATTTTGGATTAGTTGAAAATTTTGTGTCTTACTTTCTCTTTAAAGTAATAGATGCTATAATTCCATTAATTATCATACCATACCTTTTTAAAGTCGTTGGTATTGAAAACTATGGTATTTATGCATTTGCTTATGCCTTAATTTTTTATTTGCAAAATATTATTCAATTTGGTTTTCTGCTTTCAGCTGTACGAACCATTGCAGTAATAAGGGATAATAAGAAAAAATTATCGAAAGTTTACAACAATGTATTTACTACTCAAGTCTATTTTTTTATTTTATCAATATTCCTTTTGGTATTGCTAATCTTGTTAGTTCCTAAAATAGGCGAGCATTATATTATTTATTGCTTTTTTAGCTTATTACTTATTGGGGAATTGTTTAGCCCAATGTGGTTCTTTTTAGGAGTAGAAAAAATGCGATTTATAACCATTGTCAATGTTATCTCTAAATCAGCATTTGCAATTTTATGTTTTGTATTGATTAAAGAAGAGTCGGATTATATTTATATTTCCTTGTATCATGCTACGGGTTATATTGTGTCCGGCATTATAGCACAAATTATTATCTATAAACAAT
>JAADHG010000194.1 GCA_013151975.1 Chlorobiota bacterium
CATATTCCACAAGTAGAATTTCCATGGGAAATAACTTCAATACCTTAACTGAATGAATGTACAAGAATTTAAAACGCTAATAAACAATGAGAAGTTTGTAAAGAAAGTTCAGTATATTTTAATTGGTCTATTCTTATTTGTATTAGCATTGGATGTGTATTTGGCTTTAGATGGAAAGGATGGTAACACCGTTAGTAATATTATAAAAGACAAAACAGAGAATGGTTGGTTTATTATAACTTATTTTTGGGGAGCAGTTGCTGTTAATTTATTTTTTATCAGATACAGAGAACCCCTTGTAAATGGTGCAATTGGCTCAATAATTATAATAGGCATCGCTTTGTTAATAGCAATTTTTAATGTAAAATCTCATACAACTAATTTTATAACATCGCATGAATATAGCTTTTCGGTATATTTCTTATCCATGACCTTTGGAGTTATTATTGGATTGCTATTTTGGAGACAAGGTGAAGCACCCACGCCTCACTAACCTTTTATTTACGGCTTATTTTCTAAATATTTAAATACTATAGGCAAGCTATATGGCACATTTACTGATCTGCCGCGTTGTTTTCCAGGTGTCATTTGGGGCAATAAACTAACAATACGTTCGGCTTCTTTCTCTAAAATTCTATCTGGACCACGGGATTTAATGTTAGCCACATTTCCGTTAGAATCTATAGTAAACAACACAAATACTTTACCTCGAATACCTAATTCTATAGCAGTTTGAGGGTACTCAAAATTCTTTTTAACATGTGTTATCATATTTTCTTGAAAACATTTCTTTAATTCAGCATTGGTTTTTCCTTTACAACCAGGCCAAATAGGTACTTTCTCAACCACTGCGAAAGGCACAGAAATATCTTCTTCAACCTCATCAACATTTACATCCTCTACACTAACAATACGCTCTTCAATAGCTTCTTCCATACTGGTTTCGGTACTCTCAATTACCGTTTCTTCAACTTCAACCACATCTTCAACAACTGTAATAACCTCAGGAGCAGCTTTTGGAGGAGGAGGTGGTGGTGGTGTAACTACATTTATTAAAGGAATATCCTCTTCCAAATCTTCATTAATAGTTATCATATCTAATGTAACATCTTGCTTGTCGTATGTTTTATAGTTTAATAAACTGTAAGACACAAACAACATTAATGCGAGTCCAATTTCAAAATATAAACCGCTATTTCTGTTTAAATCAAATTCTGGATTTTTCTTTAGTTCCATGATACCAGTATTTTACGACTATTAAATTACAAACAAATAAGAAAAAATACTATGACATTTGTCAGCTTCTCAGAGATGTTTTTACACTTCAAGAGATTAATTAAATTTAGCTAACTTTATATCAAATCTTAGTAACCAACAAGTACTACATATGAAGCGTCTTATTTTTCTTTTCCTTATAATATTAACAGCATGTAATTCTGTAAAACAAAAAGAGCAAACCATTGAAAATTTATATGATTATGATATTGAACAACGGTTAGATTCTTTAGGAATAACACTTAAAGTGCCTAAACTTCCTAAAGGCATCAATATTGCCTTGGCTGTAAAAAGTGGTAATCTTATTTACTTATCTGGAAATGGTCCTAGAACAAATGATGGTGTAAGAATTACAGGAAAAGTGGGCACTGATTTAACTGTTGAAGAAGGTTATGATGCAGCAAGAATAACTGCCATTAACCATATTGCTATTTTAAAATCTGAAATTGGAGATCTCAATAAAGTAGTTCGTATTGTAAAAGTTCTTGGAATGGTCAATGCTGAATCTTCTTTTACCCAACAACCAGCAGTTATTAATGGGTATACAGATTTAATGGTCGAAGTTTTTGGAGAACGTGGCAGGCATGCGCGTTCTGCTGTTGGAATGGCATCGCTACCTTTTAATTTGGCATGCGAAGTCGAAGCCATTGTACAAGTACAAGAATAATGTAATATTAATTCAAATTAGAATGAAAGTAAAAGTAGCTGTAATACAAGACAGTCCTGTGTTTTTTGATTTAGAAAAAACAATAGACAAAATTGAACGTATTACAAAAAAATATACACAACAAGGTTGTGAACTTATCGTGTTTCCCGAATCGTTTATTCCTGGATATCCCAGAGGATTTACATTTGGTGCTATTGTTGGTAGCAGAACAGATGAAGGACGACAACATTACACCGATTATTACAATAGTAGCCTCGATTTAGAAAGTGACCACTTAAAACGCCTTGAAAAATTAGCCAAAGCTGAAAATACCTATCTGGTTATTGGTGTTACCGAAAAGCAAAACGCCAATGGTAGTTTGTATTGTTCCATGCTTTATATTTCTCCTACAAAAGGTTTATTGGGTGTTCACCGAAAAATAAAACCCACAGGAAGCGAGCGCTTAATTTGGGCTGAAGCTGGTGGAGAAGCTTTAATAACTGTTGACACTAAAATTGGAAAACTTGGAGGACTCATTTGTTGGGAAAATTATATGCCACTAGCACGTATGTCTATGTACTTAAAAGGTGTTGAAATTTATATTGCACCAACAGCAGACTCACGTGAGCAATGGACAGCAACCATGCAGCAAATAGCTTTAGAAGGTCGCTGCTTTGTATTAGGATGCAACCAATACATGACTAAAGCTATGTATCCTGAAAAATATCAACATACAGTTGCCAACGAAAAAGACAATCTATGTCCTGGTGGCAGTGTCATTGTATCGCCTTTAGGTAAGATTGTAGAAGGCCCTTTATTTGATGAAGCAGGTGCTTTGGTAGCCGAACTAGACCTTGAAGACATAAAACGTAGTAAGTTGGACTTTGATGTGATTGGACACTACTCCAGAGATGATGTTTTTGAATTTAAAGTGAATGGGCAACCTGAAACTGTTAAGGAATAAATAGTGATTCTAAATTTAAAAAAATAACAATGAAAAAAATAGTTTTGCTATTAATCGTAAGTATGACAATATTGACAATACATGGACAAGATATTTCAGGTCAATGGAATGGCGTATTAAAAGTTCAGGGAATACAACTAAGGTTAGTTTTCAATATTACAAAAGATGAAAAAGGTTATAGTTCAACAATGGACAGTCCTGACCAAGGCGCAAAAGGAATTCCTGTAACTTCTACAAATTTTGAAAACTCCATTTTAAAAATAGAACTATCAAATGCAGGTATTTTCTATGAAGGAACTTTAAATGATAAGCATGTTTTTATTGGAATCTTTAAACAGTCTGGACAATCGTTTCCATTAAATTTAACTCAGGAAAAAATTGAAAAAGAAAAAGTAGTTAGACCTCAAGAACCTACTAAACCCTATCCTTACTATTCGGAAGATGTTAAGTTTGAGAACACAAAAGATAAAATTACATTAGCTGGAACTTTAACTTTACCTAAAAAAGATGGCATTTTCCCAGCTGTTATTTTAATTACTGGAAGTGGTCCACAAAATAGAGATGAAGAATTATTAGGACATAAACCTTTTCTTGTTTTATCAGATTATTTAACAAAAAATGGGATTGCTGTATTAAGATATGATGATCGTGGAACGGCAGAATCTACTGGAAATTTTAAAACAGCAACTACAAGGGATTTTGTTACAGATGTTGAATTTGCACTAAAATATTTGCTAACCAGAAAAGAAATAGATAAAAATCATATAGGATTAATAGGTCATAGTGAAGGAGGAATAATTGCGCCAATAGTTGCTGCAAAATCTAAAGACGTAAACTTTATTGTTCTATTAGCAGGAACTGGAATACGTGGTGACAAATTGCTATTATTACAACAAGAGTTAATAGGGAAAGTATCTGGAACTAATGATGCTGATTTACAAAAAAATAAATTGATTAGTAAAGGTGCTTTTGATATTGTTTTAAAATCTAAAAATACCGACTCGTTAAAAACAGAATTAACAAACTATATTAGTCAAGCGATGAAAGATAATCCTAATCTATCTAAAAAACTATCAGGAATGAGTAAAGACGACTTTGTAAAATTACAGGTAACTCAATTAATAAGTCCATGGATGAATTATTTTATAAAATATGACCCTTCACTTATACTAGAAAAAGTTAAGTCTCCAGTATTGGCAATCAATGGAAGTAAAGATTTACAAGTACCTGCAAAAGTAAATTTAGAAGCTATTAAAAAAGCTTTAGAAAAAGGCGGAAATAAGAACGTTACTACAAAAGAATTACCTAATTTAAATCATTTGTTTCAAGAAAGTAAAACAGGTGCACCAAGTGAATATGCCACAATTCAACAAACTTTTTCACCAATAGCTTTATCAGAAATATTACACTGGATTTTAAAACAAGTAAACTAAATTAAGTTTGCTAACAACAATAAATATAAACAGGTAAAAAAAATTACACTATTACTTTTCGCTTTTGCAATCTCCAATTTGCTTTTGGCACAACAAAAAGCTTCAACAGAAATAACTAAAGATGAAATGGCTGTTAAAGCCGTAGTAAAATAATTCTTAACAGTAGCAGGTAATTATGATATTGATGCTATGTCTGTATTATTTACTAAAAATGCAAACATTGGTGGTGCTTCTTTTAAAAATGGAAAATGGAGTACTTATACCATTACTATAGACGCGTTTATGGCAATGTTAAAATCGGAACCCAATCCTACAAAATACATCGAACCAGTTTCCAAGTTCATGATACATATCACAAAAGGCAAATTGGCATTTGTTAAAGCTGATGCTACTTTATTAGTTGAAGGCAAAGCACAAAGACATAATTTTGATTATTTCACGCTCATTAAAGAAAATAGTGGTTGGAAAATTATGAATGGATCTTATGTATCAATACCTATAGAAGATTGATAGAGACATCTTTATTGATTATAAACTTAAAAACAGTTACTTTGGTTATCGTTATCGGATGATGTAGTTAATTAAAACAAATCATATCTTTACCATTAGCCATGATTGTAACTTACCAACAAAATATTACTCAATCTGGGTATTTAACCAATCGCTAAACTATGAAATACAATGCTTTTCTTTCCTATAGTCATACACAAGATACTAACTTAGCCACTAGCCTTGAGAAAGCCCTTGAAAAATTTGCTAAACCTACATTTAAGCGTCGTGCATTAGAAATATTTAGAGATGCCAATGACCTTTCACTAGCTTCTGATTTAGGAGACAAGATTAGAGATGGTCTTGAAGAGTCTGAATACTTTATTTGTATGGCTAGTCAGTTGTACGCACAATCCAAATGGTGTCAACGCGAAGTAGAATATTGGCTAGAGCATAAATCTATTGATAAGTTTATCATTGTTCTTACTGATGGTGATATTCTATATAATGAGGACACCAACGATTTTGATTGGAAGGTAACTACAGCACTTCCTAAAAACCTGTCTGGAGCTTTTAAAGGAGAACCTTTTTATGTTGATTTTCGAAATTTAGGACAAAAAGAAGACTTAAATCTCGACCATCAAGAATTCAGGCAACGATTGGTGTTACTCGCTGCTACAATTCATGGTAAATCTGTAGGAGATATGGAAGGCGAGGCTGCTAAGCAACATAAACGTACTATGCGAATTCGTAATGCCGCAATAAGTGTTTTAAGTGTATTATTAGTTATAGCAATAGGTGCCTCAATTTTTGCTGTGAATAAAAAGAATGAAGCCTTACTATCTACTTATATTGCGAACTCTCAAGGGCAATTTAATGAAGACCCAACAAAGTCTTTACGCCTTGCTGAACAGGCTTATAATTTTGCGAAAAAGAAAAATTTTCCAACTGTCGAAGCTTCAGAACAGCTTATAAAAGTGTTTTATAGCGGTTATGGGTTTTATCAAGAACCATTGCAGAATATGCCAGATGTAAGTGAAGAAGAAATTAATAGCTATACTGATACAAACAATACCATCTATAAAGATATTTTAAGAATATCTGATTCCATTGGGATGACGATTCCTAGAGACGAGTACTTGGGAAATGAATCGGATTTATATTTTGATGATGCTACTAATACTGCTATTTATATTGTATCTAGTATTGCACTTAATTTTTCTAAAATCTACTTTATTACTAAAGATTTCGACGGATATAATAACATTGATACTACAAATATTGTGCTATCTGGTTTTAATGGCTATACAGGCTATATTCAAGATATTGATATATCGGAAGATGGCAAGTATACGCTACTAGGCTCAGCCAATGGAAAAACGGCATTAATAGAAAATGAAGCCTATAGATATAAGGCAGATCGGAACATTTTTAAGGATAGGGCTATCTTAAAGTCTAGCGATGGTTTCCCTGTGCGGTACGTGTCTTTTATTAATGGTAGTGAATTTATAGGTGTAGCCAGTTTTGATAGTGAATATATAAATGGCGTACGCCAAGACAAAGAAAAAACTACCTATTATTATAAAATACCTCCGTTCCCTTATATAGAAATGTTGAATGCAGACAATGCCCATGGTAATTTATCTTTAGATGGGCACTATTACATGGTACCAACTAAAGCAGATGCTAATCCTGATTTTTGGTTTCACTATGCTCAGGTTATAAAAACTATAGAAGAAGATGTGGTTACAGAATTTCCAGATGCTAAAAGTATTGGCCTTACAGCTATTGAAAGTCCAGATAAAACATTCTTAGCAAGCTATCAGGGTATTTTTAATGCCCATAATGACTTACTTATTACATTAAACATAGACACTATCGATAATCCTGGTGTCGCTTTAAGTTTCTCTAAGGATAGTAAGTTTTTAAAAGTAAGTTACCTAGATGGTTTGCAACGCATATTTGCTTTAGACCCTGAGTTTATTATAAAGCGTATTAACGATACAAGTTCAATGGGAAATATAGCGCGCTTAAACGAAACTGATAAAGAACGTTTTCTTATTAGAGATTAAAATTAAATCAGATATAAAAAGAATCAAAAATAATATTTAGTAAAAAATAATTAAAGGCTATCAAAAAACTAATTAAAGAAAATAATAGCTAGAAGATTATAAATGGGTCTAACGCATCAATACCTATAGAAGATTGATAAAGAAACCTTTATTGATTCTAAATTTAAAAATAATTATATTTGTTTAATGAAAGGTGTAATCAATTAAAAATGAATATATTATACTTTTTAAGAGTAATAGACAATGAAAACTACAATTATAATAATAATCTCACTTTTTACTATAAGTTGTTCTCAGAATAGTTTTAAATTAGTTAAAACATATGAAAAATTACACAACTTACATGATATTGAAGGAGCAATGTCATTATATCATAATGAGATAGAATTCGAGCTCGTTGGCACTTGGATTAAATCTGGTAAAGAAGAGATAAGAGAATTAGAAGAATGGGATGGAGCACTTAATAGTAACTTAAAATTTGAATCTATTTATGTAAAAGGAGATTCAGTTTTTTGCAAAGTAATCGAAAAAAATGATTGGTTCAAAGCAGTAGGAATACAACAAATTATACACGACCCAACAATATTTATTGTTTCAAATGGGCTTATCAAGAAAATAATAGCAAATCCAACAAAAGAAGTAGGTGAACAAATAGGTTCTAAAATAGGTTCTATTTATTCTTGGTCAAATGTTACCAATGATAATACAATAAATGACCTTATCAAAGATGGTGAGTTTATTTATTCTGAAGAATCAGCTAAAAAGTGGCTTAAACTTTTAAAAAGATGGAATGATTACAATACTGAAAATAAAAATGACTAATGCTTCATTATCGGATGATGTAGTCAATTAAAACTAATCATAATCTTAACCGTTGTGCAACAATTCAAACTCA
>JAADHG010000147.1 GCA_013151975.1 Chlorobiota bacterium
TAATTTCAAAAATTCAGTTGCCCAATTGAAGAGGTCTGGAACAATCAAAATTTAACAATCCTTCAAGAGGTTTTTACTGAAGATGCTGAAATGCATTTGGGTGGACTTGATTATAATCTTAAAGGGATTCCTGTTTTTAAAAAAGACTATATGGAAGCTACTTTTGATGCTTTTGATAGATGGCAAAATGATAGCCATGTCATTTTACGGAGAAGGGACTCATAAAAACGAATATGATGGCGTTCCAGCCACCAACAAAGTATTAAAATATAGAGGAATGGCTTTCTTTAGAATGGAAAACAATAAAATAGCCGAAGTCTGGACACACTCCAATTGGGTAACTGAATTTTTGAAATTATACAATTAACTAATTCTAATAAACTCTTAAAAATGAAAACAACAATCTTAACACTATTCACAGCAGTATTATTTTTTACATCTTGTACAAATAACAAAGTCGATAAAAACATAAAAATGTATTCCAATGTTTGGGACGAAATTATTAATAATGGAAATTTAGACCTATTCAACGAAGATAATTTTGATAAGGACATTACACTCATTATGAGTCCTGAAAATGTAGTAGGTATCGAAACAGCCAAAGAATTTTATGCCAATTATATAACAGGATTTTCTAATGTTGAATTCACTATTGTAAATATTTTTGGACAAGATGATAATCTTGTAAAACATTGGAACTTCAAAGGCACACATACAGGTGACTTCTTTGGTATTCCTGCTACTGGAAGAACAGTAGATATAGATGGTACTACATTGGTAATAATGAAAAACGGAAAGATTGCACAAGAACAAGATTTCTTTGATAATATGGTGTTTTTGCAACAATTGGGTATTGTATCTTCTCCCAATAATATGGCAATAATTAAAAAGCTTTACGACGATTTTGCAAAAGGTGATATTCCAGCAGTTGGTGCAGTTATGGCTACCAACATTGAATGGAATGAAGCTGAAAATTTCCCTTTTGCAGACGGGAATCCTTATATAGGTTTTGACGCTATTCTAAAAGGTGTTTTTGGTCGTATTGGTGAAGAATGGGACTATTGGAATCTTGCAGACCTTAACTATAATGACATGGCGAATGATAAGATATTAGTTACAGGACGCTATCAAGCCAAATACAAAAAAAATGGAGCTGTAATTAATCTACAAATGGCACATCTTTGGGATTTAAAAGATGAAAAAATTACTAAGTTTCAACAATTTGCTGACACTAAAGGAATTGCCGATGCAATGAGAAAATAAAACCAACCATTATGAACCCAGAATTCGACTTATTTATAAGTTTATCTGCCATTGCAGGTATATTTATTGGCTTTGGCGCATTAATTACAGTAACAACGCTTAATGACAAAATAACCCTAGGCATGTTACGTGGTATTGTTTCAGTAGGTTTACTGACTTTAGTTGGTTGCTTAATTCCCGTATTGTTAGGTCGTTATGGTATTGAAAATAATTTACTTTGGCGTTGGTCTAGTGGCATATTTTTCACACTCATCTGGTTCGCACTTTTACATCCAGCAGCAAGACAAGTTTTTATAGCACAGTTTAAGTTAAACCTAAAAGCAGCTTTGTTTTTTTGGATTGTTGTTGAAATTCCTATACAACTACCTTTAATACTTGCAATCTTTGGGATATTTCCTAATTTACATCCAGCATTTTATACTACAGCCATCATATTAAATTTGGTACAAGCTGGTATTCTTTTAGTGCAAATTGTATATGCCACCAAATTTAAAAATGATAACTAACTAAATTATAAACAACATATTATGAAGCAAACAACTATTTTTACCCCTTCAAAACCTAAATCATATTTAATTACAGCTATTTGGTTAGGTGTATTAATCTTTGGCGCTAAGTTTGTTATCAAAGATGCACTTCCTTATTTTGGCTTTGATCCAGAAGTTTTTGGTCGCTTTTTAGAATATAAATGGGCACTTATTGGTCATGTCTCTGGAGGTTTACTGGCTATTACTATTGGTCCTTTTCAATTTTGGAAAGCCTTTAGAACCAAGTACAACAAAATACATAGAACTTTAGGTATTATCTATCTTATTGCTATTGTAATTGCCTCTTTAAGCGCTACATATTTATCATGGACAAGTGCTTTAGCTGTTCATTGGACATGGGCTATTAGCTTACAAGGGCTCGCTTTTGTTTGGATTAGCACAGTTGCAATGGCTTATAGAGCAGTAAGATTGCATCGCTACAAAATCCATAGAGAATGGATGATTCGTAGCTATGTGGTTACTTTTGGTTTTGTAACATTTCGTTGGCTTAATGAATTAGCTGTAAGCTATGAACTTGGTAATTTCATAGAACGAGGACCAACCCTTATTTGGGTTTGTTGGGCTATACCCTTATTTATTACAGAAATGGTATTACAATGGAATAAGAAAAGATGAAAACAATCCTGAATGTGTAGAAATTTTTAGTTTCTTTATCTTTATTTATAAAACTTTAAACAGATGAAACAACGTATTTATTATCTATTAATGGTTACAATATTCCTTTTTGGATGTGTTGAATCAGAAAATAAATCAGAAAAAGAAATCGAAATCAAGTCAAGCTATTTAGACTACTCCAACAGTGAAGACCAATTTACTGGAGGTATTAAAATGATTCCTATTACAACGCCAAAAGGCACTTTTAATGTGTATACAAAACGTGTGGGAAACAACCCGAAAATGCGTGTGTTATTACTTCACGGAGGTCCTGGAGGTACACACGAAGAATTTGATTGTTTTGATGGCTATCTTCCAAACACAGAAATAGAATACATCTATTACGACCAATTAGATTCTTATTATAGCGATAAACCCAACGACTCCACACTTTGGACCACAGAACATTTTGTAGAAGAAGTAGAACAAGTACGTAAAGCACTCAACTTAAACAAAGACAACTTTTACTTATTAGGACAATCTTGGGGAGGTATTCTTGCTATGGAATATGCCTTAAAATATCAGGACAATTTAAAAGGATTAATTATTTCTAACATGATGGCTAGTGCTCCTGCGTATGGCAAATACGCTATGGAAGTTTTAGGGCCACAATTAAAACCGGAAATCTTTAAAGAAATAATGGATTTAGAGGCTAATAACGAGTTTGATAACCCAAGATATACGGAGTTGTTAATGAATAATTATTATACCGAACACGTTTTGAGAATGCCTTTAGATAAATGGCCTAAATCTGTAAACTTATTGTTTGAGCATCTTAATCCAAACATATATGTATTTATGCAAGGGCATAGCGAGTTTGGTATGACACAAAATGCTTCATTAAAAAACTGGGATGTTACAGATAGGCTAAAAACAATTACGGTTCCAACATTAGTTATTGGTGCCACTTATGACACTATGGACCCGAAACACATGGAATGGATGTCTAACGAAGTTCAAAACGGACGCTTTTTATTATGTAAAAACGGAAGTCATTTATCACAATATGACGACCAAAAAACGTATTTCAATGGTTTAATTCAATTTATAAAGGATGTCGATAAAGGCACATTTAAATAAATAGTTTTATATTGTAGCAATTGCCCTTTTGATATTTTGTTTTAGTACAAAACTAATGTCAAAAGGGCAAAATTTTTAAAACCAATGATGAAATTATTTAGAAAAATACATTATGACCTTACACAACTTCATAAAATCTTTGCCATTCCGCACTTGATGCGGAATCCACTTTTAAGTCTAATATGGATTCCTGCCTTCGCAGGAAAGACAAAACAAAATAAACTATGGCAAAACTATTTAATAACATCAGGAAACAACTCGTTTCAGAAAAACCTTCTGTTGGACGTACCACTAACTACCTAAAATACGCCATTGGCGAAATTGTATTGGTGGTTATAGGTATCCTTATTGCTTTGAGTATTAATAACTGGAACGAACACAGAAAAAATGCAAATCAAGAATTAAAACTTTTACAGTCGTTTAAAATAGGATTAGAAAAAGATTTATTAGATATAGATTCTAATATTAGTAGTCACACAGAAGGATTAAATTCTGCAAATATGATTCTAAATTTATTAGAAAGCAATCAAACCTATAACGATACTTTAGCAAAGCATTTTAGTTATGTTATGCAACCAAGTAGGTTTGTAAACTCCACAAGTGCTTTTGAAACACTTAAATCTAAAGGTATTGACCTTATTACAAACGAAGATTTAAGAAATCAATTAATTAATGTATATGATGCTCAATATACTTTTTTTCAATATGGGGAAGATTCATTTATGGAAGAACAAAATATAGGGTCACGAAATATATTTCCCTCTCGTTTTGAAGAGTCTTTTAACTATGATTTAGATAGTAACGATTTTTATGGTGAAATTGTTCCACTAAGTTTTGAAAGCTTAAAAACAGACCAAGAGTTTCTGTATTATTTTAAAACTATAAAAAACAGAACTAATGTATTTGTAAACTTTCATTACAAAAATTTAAGAACTCACGTTGTTGACCTTATTAATGAAATAGAAAAAGAAATAGAAAAAAAATAAAAATAATTAACCATGACTAACTTCTTTTGTAATTTAATAGCAATTAAAATAACACCACTAAAACCAACCAAAATGAAAACTCTTATTAAAACCCCTTGCTTCACTTCACTCCTACTTTTTACAATATCCATTTTAGGATTTAGCCTGCAAGCGCAAACAAAACTCATGCAACAACCTGCATTAAGCGATACTCATATCGCTTTTATTTATGCTGAAGATCTTTGGGTTGCCAATAGAGATGGTTCTAATCCACAACGATTAACCATTGATGAAGGTATAGAATCCAGCCCTATTTTTTCTCCTGATGGTTCCATGATTGCATTTAACGCACAATATGATGGTAACTCTGATGTATTTATTGTTCCAGTAAATGGTGGTATTCCAAAACGTTTAACGTGGCATCCTTATACCGATTTGGTAAGAGATTTTTCTTCTGATGGCAAAACCATTCTTTTTGCTTCACAACGCAATTCATTTACAAATAGATATTTTCAATTGTTTACGGTTTCTACAAATGGTGGTACTATAACTCAACTAGATATTCCAAATGCATTTTGGGCATCCTATTCTGATAATAATTCACACATTGCATACACACCAATTGCTGATAGATTCAATCAATGGAAACACTATCGAGGTGGTACTGCAACTCGCATTTGGTTATACAATACCAAATCGCACAAAGTAACAGAAATTCAAAAGCCTGCTGGCGGAAGCAATGATGCACAACCACAATGGATGGGAAATAAAGTGTATTTTAAAAGTGATAGAGATGGTGAGTTTAACTTATATAGCTATGATACGAATTCAAAGACCATTGATAAGCTCACAGATTACAACGATTTTCCAGTTATAAATATTTCAGCACATAATGGTTCTATAATTTATGAACAAGCCGGAACGCTTCATATTTATAATACCAAAACTGGATTAGACAAACAACTAAACATTACCATAACTACAGATTTATTAGAATTACGCGAACGCTTTGTTTCAGGAAAAAATTATGTACGATCTGGAGGTATTTCTCCTTCTGGAGCTAGAGCTGTTGTCGATTTTAGAGGTGATATTGTTACTGTTCCTGCTGAAAAAGGCGATCCTGAAAATATAACGGCTACAACAGGAATACATGAAAAATATCCAGAATGGTCACCAGATGCTAAATTCATAGCATATTTCTCCGATGCTTCAGGAGAATATGCTTTGCACATTAAAAATCTATCTACTGGAAGTATCAATAAAATTTCATTAACAGGAACAGGGTTTTATGCCAATATGCATTGGTCTCCAGATAGTAAAAAAGTGAGTTTTGTAGATAATGGTCGTAATTTGTATGTTACAGATATAGCAACTAAAAAAACCACCAAAATAAATGCTGATGTGTTATATTATCCTGGAATTTTTAGAGAACTTTTTGGGAGTTGGTCACATGACTCAAATTGGATTTCTTATACTATAATTACAGATACAAATTTTGAAAGAGCTTATGCATATTCACTTTCTGAAAATAAATCCTATCCTCTATCTGACTGTTTATCTAATGTAACTGAACCTGTTTTTGATCCTAGCGGAAAATATCTGTATATGTTGGCTTCAACTGATGCTGGCCCTTTGGTAAACTGGTTTGACCAATCTAATATTGATAAAGAACTTACACAATCTATTTACTTAGTAACACTTCAAAAAGAAGTACCATCTCCTTTAGCAAAAGAAAATGATGAAGAAAAACCTAAAGCAGAGAAAAAGGAAGATGATAAAGACAAAAAGGATGACAAATCACCAGCTGCTTTAAAAATTGATTGGGATGGTTTTCAGGAACGCATACTAAGTTTACCTATTGAACCTGGAGTTTATAGCAATTTGAGTTTAGCAAAAGAAGGCGAGTTATATTATTTATCATCTTCATATCATTCTTCAAAATCGAACTTAAATAAATTTGATTTTAAGAAACGAGAAAGCGAAGAATTGATATCCGCAAGCAATTTTCAAATTTCAGCTGATGGCAAAAAAATGCTGTATTTAGATAAAGACTCTTGGTATATTTCGGACTTAGGAAAAAAATCGAAAAAAGGACCAATTAATTTAAACGCCATTAGTGTAAAAATAAACCCTAAAGACGAATGGACTAATATTTTTAACGAAGCATGGCGTGTTAATAGAGATTATTTTTACGATCCAGGAATGCATGGTGCAGATTGGGATGCTATGAAAATAAAGTATCAACCATTTTTAAAAGACGTCTCCTGTAGAAGCGATTTATATCGTGTTATGCAATGGATGTTTAGTGAACTTTCTGTTGGTCATCATCGTTTTTCAAGTCGTGGCGATAGGCTCAATAATCCAAAACGCATTGCAGGCGGCTTATTAGGTGCTAATTATGTGGTAAAAAATAATCGCTATCAAATATCTAAGATTTTTGGCGGATTGAATTGGACACCTAGTTTACGCTCACCATTAACCGAACCAGGAGTAGCTATTAATGAAGGTGATTACATTATTGCAGTTAATGGTAAAAATGTATCTGGAACTGATAATATTTATAGCTTTTTTGAAAATACAGCTAATAAAATAGTGACTTTAAAAGTAAGCAAAAATGCCAACGGTTCTGAAGCTAGAACTTATAAAGTAACGCCTTTAGAGACGGAATGGGCAATACGCAATAGAGATTGGGTAGAAAGCAATATGAAAAAAGTTCATGACGCTACTAATGGTGATGTTGCCTATGTATATGTACCCAATACAAGTGTTGCAGGTTTTAATTATTTTAAGCGTTATTTCTATCCACAAGCCAATAAAAAAGCCATTATTATTGATGAGCGTTTTAATGGAGGTGGCTCTCTTGCCGATTATTATATAGATATCCTGAAACGACCAGAACAAGCACATTGGAATTTTAGATATGGAAAAGATTTAAAATCTCCAAGTGCATCAATACAAGGACCAAAAGTTATGATTACTGATGAAACTGCTGGTTCTGGTGGCGACTATTTACCATGGATGTTTAGAAAATTTAAAGTGGGAACCATAGTTGGAAAGCGTACTTGGGGCGGACTTGTTGGTGTATTAGGTTATCCTGAATTTATTGATGGTGGCATTGTAACTGCACCAAATGTTGCGTTCTATTCGGATAAAGGATTTAGAGTTGAAAACGAAGGTGTTGCACCAGATATTGAAGTTGAACAATGGCCAGAATTAGTTATTAAAGGCC
>JAADHG010000030.1 GCA_013151975.1 Chlorobiota bacterium
TTTTGCAGTAGTTTCTTAAATTCGGGTTTTGTGTAGTCGTTCTGCATTAAATTTTAAATTCCCTGTAAGATAATAACTTTAAAATAAAAAACCGCTTCATAAGTTTTGAAGCGGTTTTTACTTTATTAAGATTAAAACAGTTTAATCCATTTTTTTTGCTTCCATATTTTGTCCACCTTGATGAAGCGTTAAACTAATAATTTCATCCTTATCATTTTTATTAAAGTCTATACTTGCTGGTACAACTTTAAAGAAGAATGTTGCTTCCGTTTCTGCAAATATTTCAAATTGTGGTTGCCCTGTTGCCTGTGCAAAAATTTGATTTTCTTTTGTAGTTACTGTAATTACAAATCCAGGTTGTAACTCATATTTGCCTACATATTGTTTTAAAATTTCTGGAGACAAAGTAATTGCTATTTTTTCTGGTTCAGATTTTTTATCTGATTCAATACCTATTGCTATATTCCCTCCGTTTTCAAAACTGGCTTGTTTTTTTCCTTCTTTTTCTGAAAAATTATAGGTTATATTTCCATCTTCAAAAATAAATTTATCAGTACTCATTGGATAGATTTCAAAAACAGTACTACCTTCTCTTTGACTAAATATTTTTCCATCTTTTACTGTGATAAATCTAACTGCTCCATCTTCAAATTGATATGCTCCTATCCATTTTTGAAGCTCACTTTTAGATAAAGTAATGGCATCTTTAATATCTGGAAAAGGTTTTCCAATTACTAATGCAGCGATTTTGTTTGCAACTCCTCCTGGTGAATTACAATCACAATTAGTTAAAACAGAAACAAATACATCTTCATTAGGTAAATAAATACCTTGAGTGGTATATCCAAAAATGCCTCCGCCATGCGAAATACTTACAGAACCATTAATGCTACCTTCGCTTAGACCATAACCATAATCGATATGTTCACCATTATTAAGTGTAGAACCATGAATAGCTTTTTCATAACTTTCTTGAGAAATTAATTGATATGTATTAAGAGCTTTTTGCCAGATAAGTAAATCATCTACATTAGACATTAGCGAACCAGCGGCATAAGGCAATGTAAGGCTTAAATATTCTGCATTTATATAGCCATTTCTGTCTTGATATCCAGAAGCTCTGTTTTTAATTAGTTTAGTCATACTACCGTAATATGAATTGGACATTTTTAATTTTTCAAAAATATTTTTTTCAATAAAATCAGCATAGGTTTGACCAGAAACCACTTCGATAATATAACCTAAAAGAATATATCCAGAATTATTATACAAGAATTTTTCACCCGGATCAAAATCCATAGGTTCGTTTTTAAAAACATCAATCAACTCGGTAGGAGTCATATCAATCCGGGCATTTTTCATAAAACTCTCCATACTGGTATAACTTTTAATTCCAGAGGTATGGTTTAATAAATGATGAATAGTTATAGTTTTGCCGTTTGTTGGGTAGTCTGAAATGTATTTTGTAATCTCATCTTCTATTTTAAGTTTTCCTTGTTCTTCAAGCATTAAAATAGAAATTGCAGTAAACTGTTTTGTTATAGAACCAATCTCGAAAACATTTTTGGGTTGCATTGCAACATCGAGTTCTAAGTTTGCACTACCAAAGGCTTTTCTGTAAATTACTTTACCTTCTTTATAAACTAAAGCAGTTGCTCCTGGTTCATTGGGTTTGTACTTTGCTTCAAGTAGTTGGTCGATTTCTGATTCAAAATTTTGAGCTTGAATACTGGTTACAAATGATAGGCAAATTATAAAAAGGGGTAAGGTTTTAAAATAGTGTAGAATTTTCATATAGTGAATAATTAGTTGGATTAAAATTACGCTTTTTTAATATGACGACTAATAAGAGATATAGTTACAAAATGAATTTATTACTTTTATCATTATAACGATGATACTTTATAATATGAAATATTTTATTACAAT
Source organism: Chlorobiota bacterium (assembly GCA_013151975.1). GTDB lineage: Bacteria > Bacteroidota > Bacteroidia > Flavobacteriales > Flavobacteriaceae > JAADHG01. Next base: position 1,930 of record JAADHG010000030.1, read on the forward strand.
TCTTCTTTTAGTATTCTTTTTATCCTTTTCAACAACTGAAGCACAAGAGAATCAAACTATTATTGTTCAAAATTATTATTGGGCTAAAGAAGGAAAAATAGAAGAAGTTTATACACATCGCTTGTATGCGAGTCAAGTACGTGATAGTTTAGGTTTGGCAGTTGGGAGGGTTTTAAAACGCATAGAAACCCATGGAGAACTCTCTCATGTAATTTGGGAATGCGAATACATAAGCGAAGCAGCTCGTAAAGAAGATGTTAGAAAACTTACAGCATCTGGTGCTTTTGAAAAGCTAACCGAAAAAATGGGAACATTAATAGAGAAATTTTCAAGAGGTGTTTATAAAGTGAACTAATTATTCTTGCTTTAAAAAAGTTGCCAGTTTTACCTTTTTCTTTTCCGGAAGCGCCTTATTTTTTATGGCTAAAGTTAAGTGGTTTTGATTTTTTTCTTTGGAAAATAAAAGCTCAAAAAACTGAGTTATAGTTATGCTGTTTTTAGCTTGTTCAACTAAAATCATTGTGTCATTTGTTGCAACAAAACCTTCTTCAAGAACCTTTACATAAGTTCCAGGACGTGCATGAGTTATAAATTGTTCAAGTACATGCTGTGAACCAAATTTTACAGCAAACTTAAAACAAGGCTCTCTAGGTTGTGTAATTTGCACTAAAGCTGTTCCTATTTTATAAATATCACCTATGTAAATTTTAGTTTCATCCAACCCTTTTACTGTCAAATTCTCACCTAGCATTCCCCAATCCCAATCTAAATGTGGGTATAGTTCTTTCCAATAAGGATAATAATCTGCCGAAAATAAATAGCATGCTTTATATGCTCCACCATGAACGTTTCTATCTGAAATTTCATCGCCTTTTACTTGTTCTTTTCCTAAATAAATAGGTTTGTTTGTTGGTGTTTTATAAATACCTGTTTTAACATTTTTTCCTCGCCATAAAATGGTTTTTGGCTTTGCTATATTGGTGGAAATGATTTTCACTATTGATTAATTCGTTAAGTAAATTTGCATTGTGGTTTAGTTTTTACTCAACGGTTACAATTAAATCATCTTGCATAACCATACTTCCTTCTTTTAAAGTTACCGATTTTACTTTTCCTGCTTTAAAAGCAACAACTGTGGTTTCCATTTTCATAGCTTCAATAACAAATAAAGGGTCATTTTCTTTAATATCTTGTCCTCGTTTCACCAAAACTTTATAAAGCGAACCTTGCAAAGGCGCTCCAATTTGGTTAGTATCATTAGCATCTGCTTTAATATTTTCTTCTTTAGTGATATTAAGGGATTTGTCTAAAGTTTCTACAAATCTATTTTCACCATTCACTTTAAAAAATACAGTTCGCATACCTTCCTCATTTGGCATTCCAACCGAAAGCAGTTTTACAATAATGGTTTTTCCTGGTTCTAAATCTATCAAAGTTTCCTCACCAATCTTCATCCCATAAAAGAAATTATTAGTTGGCAAGATTGCTAAATTTCCATATTTTTTATATTGTTCATGAGCTTGTTCAAAAACGCGTGGATATAAACTGTAGGATAAGAAATCTTCAAACTCAATAGCTCGTGTAAAGCCTTTTTGAAATTTCTTTTTAAAAGCTTCGAATTCTACAGTAAAATTTATAGGTTCTAAATGTGCATTTGGTCTGTTTTTGTAAGGCTTAATATTTTTTAAAATTATTTTCTGAAGTTTTTTTGGAAACCCTCCAACTGGCTGACCTAAATCACCTTTAAAGAAATTGATAACAGATTCTGGAAATGAAATTTCATGGCCACGTTCCATAACTTCTTCAGGCGTTAAATTATTAGTCACCATAAAAATTGCCATATCACCAACAACTTTAGAGCTTGGTGTAACCTTAACTAAATTACCAAACATTATATTTACTTTCGTATACATTTGTTTCACTTCATCAAACTTATTTCCTAAACCTAAAGCCGTTGCTTGCGGACGCAAATTTGAATATTGACCACCAGGAATTTCATGCTGAAATACTTCGGCAGTTCCTGCCTTTAAACCAGACTCAAAAGGATAATACAATTCGCGTGTGTCTTCCCAGAAGTTAGAAAACTGATTTAAAGTATTAATATCAAATTTATGAGCTCTTTTTTCATACTTCATCATTTCAACAATGGCATTGAAATTTGGTTGAGACGTTAAACCAGACAGTCCACCTAAAGCCACATCAACCACATCAACTCCTGCTTCAATTGCTTTTAGGTAAGTAGCAGTTTGTAAAGACGAGGTGTCATGCGTATGAAGGTGAATAGGGAGTTTTACGGTGTCTTTTAATGTGCCAACTAATTCGGTAGCAGCATAAGGTTTTAGTAATCCAGCCATGTCTTTTATAGCTATCATGTGTGCTCCAGCATTTTCTAAATCTTTAGCTAATAGCGTGTAATACTTAAGGTTGTATTTTGTTTGTTTTACATCTAAAATATCTCCTGTATAACTAATAGCAGCTTCTGCAATTCCGCCTGTTTTATTTCTTACATATTTCATGCTTGGTTCCATCGCTTTTACCCAATTTAAAGAATCGAAAATTCTAAAAATATCGACACCATTCTCCCAAGATTTTTCAACAAAACTTTCTATTAAATTATCAGGATATGCTTTGTAACCTACACCGTTAGAGCCACGTAATAACATTTGAAATAATATATTTGGAACAGCTTTTCGTAACTCTCTTAATCGTGTCCAAGGGCTTTCGTGTAAAAAACGCAAACAAACATCAAAGGTTGCTCCTCCCCAAACTTCCATGCTAAATGTATTTGGATGATTTTTCCCAAAACTTTCAGCAACCTTAAGCATATCAAATGTTCGCATTCGAGTTGCTAATAACGATTGATGTGCATCTCGCATTGTGGTGTCTGTATAGTGTATTTTCTTTTCTTTTTTAAGCCAATCACAAAATTTATCTGGACCTAATTTTGTCAATAAGTCTTTTGTGCCTTTTGGATACTTTGAAAAGGTATCGAATTTTGGTACTTTAGGATTTCTAAATGTTGCATTTGCATCTATGAGTTTCACATCTGGATTGCCATTTACAATCACATCTGCTAAATATCGAGTTACTTTAGAAGTTCGATCTTGTGATAGTTTTATCTTAAATAGAGAAGGTGTATTCTGAATAAAATTAACTGTTACTTTTCCTTCTTTAAAGGTTTCATGCTGAATAACATTCTGCAAAAAATGAATATTAGTTTTTACACCTCTTATTCTAAACTCTTTTAAAGCACGAACCATTTTACGAGTAGCACCATCGAGTGTTCTACCGTGAGCAGATACTTTTACTAACATTGAATCAAAAAACGGACTTACCTTATAACCTTGATAAATACTTCCAGCATCCAGACGAATTCCCATTCCTGAGGCGCTTCGGTAAGTTGTAATAGTGCCATAATCTGGCGTAAAATTATTTTTGGGATCTTCCGTAGTTAATCTGCATTGTAAAGCAAAACCATAGGTTGCTATTGAATCTTGGTCATATATTTTTATTTGTTTACTGGATAATTTATAGCCACCAGCAATAAATATTTGTGTTTTTGCCAAGTCGATTCCTGTTACCATTTCGGTAACTGTGTGTTCTACTTGTATTCTTGGATTAACTTCAATAAAGTAAACATTATCATTAGTGTCAATCAAAAATTCAACGGTGCCAATGTTATTATAATTTACTTCGTTTGTAATGGCTAATGCATATTTATACAATTGCTCCTTAACTGTATTTGAAACATTAAATGAAGGTGCAATTTCTACCACTTTTTGATGACGACGTTGTACAGAGCAATCGCGTTCAAACAAATGCCGAATATTACCATGATTATCTGCTACAATTTGCACTTCGATATGTTTAGGGTTTTCAACATATTTTTCTAAAAACATAGTATCGTCTCCAAAAGCATTTAGAGATTCGTTTCGCGCGGAAACAAAATAGAGCTCTAAATCTTTTATGCTTCTAATTATTCGCATACCACGACCTCCACCTCCAGAAGCAGCTTTAAGCATTAACGGGAAACCAATTTTTTTAGCTTCAGACAGGGCAATTTTTAGAGACGACAGATTCCTTTTACTACTTTCTATTATTGGGACATTACATTTTACAGCTATTTTTTTAGCAGTGATTTTATCGCCTAAAGCATCCATAACTTCTGGGTCTGGACCAATAAAAATAATACCGTTTTTGGCACATTTACGTGCGAATTCTGAATTTTCAGATAAGAAACCATAACCAGGATGTATGGCATCTACGTTTTTGGATTTTGCCAGACTTATAATTTCATCGCTATTTAAATAAGGTTTTAAAGGTTGGTTATCTTCTCCAATTTGGTAGGATTCGTCTGCTTTATTTCTATGTTGAGAATATCTATCTTCATAAGTGTAGATGGCTACAGTTCTAATATTTAATTCTGTACATGCACGAAGAACTCTTATAGCGATTTCGCCTCTGTTGGCAACTAGTACCTTTTTAATTTTCATTTATTATTGTGATATATAGATTGTTTTTTTATAGTTATTTAATTGGTATAATATAATTTTAAATTTTATAAAAAGCAAAAATAAAAACCACCTTGCTTTTACAAAGTTGGTTTTAGGCTTAACCTATTTCAAGGTATTTATCTCTTAGTTGGCTTAAAGCAAAAGCACCTGCTGATGCCGAGAGAACAGAATAATCAAAAACACCTTTTATACCTGTAGAAGTTATCATCGCTATCGCAAATAATAGTAAAAGAAATCCGCTTATTTTAGAGAATAATTCAACTTTGAATCCTATAAGAAGAGATACTGCACAAACTATTTCAATAACTGTGACTACAACTCCAACAAAAGGAATTATAGAACTTGGCATCCACGGATTTATTAGTTGTGTATATTCTAAAAAGCTATCCCAATTTCCCCAAGCAGAAACGTCTTTTGCCCAAAACCCAAATCGATCCACAACAGCTGATAGGAAACCTAAGGCAATTGCAATTCTTAAAAATAATTTTATAAGCTTCATTTTTTCTTTAGTTTTATATTAGAGTATGAACTTTTTGTTTATTCCAAAAATACAAAAAGTACAAACCTTTAAGGTTTGTACTTTTTACATAATATTAAATGTAATTTAAAACTCTAAATCTACTATTAAATCAAACTCATCATAAATAGCCTTGTCCTTCAGATTGTCAAAAAAACTAGTAGAGCCATATCTTACGTTATATTTTGCTCTGTCTACTTTTAATGATGCAGTTGCCTTATTTCCATATATAGAAATTTCAAAATTAATGGCTTTGGTTATGTCTTTTATTGTTAAATCTCCAGCAACGGTATAAGAATTTTTACCTAATGTTTTCACCTTGTTAAACACTAACGTAGCTGTCGGATAGTTTTTTACACCAAAGAAATCGTCCGATTTTAAATGACCTTCTAGTTTTTGTTTGTATTCTCCGCTTTGATCTGTATTGGTAATCGTAGTCATATCAATTGTAAAATTCCCACCAATTAATTTGCCCTTTTTAAAGGTTAAAGAACCTTCTTTTAAAGTTATGACTCCGGTATGTGACCCTGTAACTTTATAGGCTTTCCAAACTACTTTGCTTTTTTCTATTGTCATTGTTTTAGTATCTATATCTTTTGTTGTAAAAGAGAATGATACGAATGCAACTATTGTTACAGCTATAATATTTATTGCTTTAATTTTCATTTTTTTCATTTTTGTTATTTATAATAATTTTCAGTTTAGTTCAGATTATTTTGTTGAATTTAGAGC
>JAADHG010000169.1 GCA_013151975.1 Chlorobiota bacterium
AAAACGATACAGAGTTTATTGTAAATACAGGGAAATTTTTAGAAACGGTTGAAGACGTAGAAAATTTAGTTGTAGGTGTACAACAAAATCAGCCTATTTATTTAAAACAAGTTGCAAGTATTATCGACGGACCCGAATTACCAAATAACTATGTGTCTTTTGGTTTTGGACAAGCCAGTGAGAAGGCAGCAACCTATAAATCAGAATATCCAGCGGTTACTATATCTGTCGCAAAGCGTAAAGGTGCTGATGCAATGAAGGTTTCTGATATTATTATAGATAAAGTTGAACATTTAAAAAAGACTTTAATTCCAGAAGATGTTCATGTTGAAATAACGCGAAACTACGGAGAAACAGCATCTCAAAAAGTATCCGAATTATTGATGCACCTCATGGGTGCCATTTTAGCTGTTACGCTTGTAGTTATGTTAGCTATGGGTTGGCGTGGCGGTTTGGTTGTGTTTTTATCAGTTCCAATTACGTTTGCATTAACCTTGTTAAGCTATTACATGTTAGACTATACGCTTAACAGAATTACGCTATTTGCTTTGGTGTTTGTTACAGGAATTGTGGTAGATGATTCTATTATTATTGCCGAAAACATGCATAGGCATTTCAAGATGAAACGTTTGCCATTTAAACAAGCGGCACTTTATGCCATAAATGAAGTAGGTAATCCAACTATATTAGCAACCTTTACGGTAATTGCATCTGTTTTACCAATGGCTTTTGTTTCTGGTTTAATGGGGCCTTATATGTCGCCAATGCCAATAGGTGCTTCTATTGCTATGATATTATCCTTGTTTGTAGCATTAACTATTACACCTTATTTAGGACTTATTTTTTTAAGGGTAAAAGACAAAAATATTAGTAAAGAAGAAGCGGAAAAAGAGCAAGATATCTCAAACACAGTTATTTATAAGATATATGAAAGGTTCGAAAAACCGCTTATTGAAAATAAGACCAAACGTTGGTTGTTTTTAGGAATTACATTTTTATTATTATTGGGTTCTATCTCAATGTTTTTTACCAATTCGGTTGCAGTAAAAATGCTGCCATTCGATAATAAGAATGAGTTTCAAATAGTTATTGATATGCCAGAAGGTACTACACTAGAACGCACAGCTGTAGTAACTCAGGAGATTTCACAATATTTATCTACACGACCAGAAATAGTAAATTATCAAGGATATGTAGGAACATCGGCACCAATAACATTTAATGGTTTGGTACGTCATTATGATTTGCGAGGCGGAAGTAATATGGCTGATATTCAAGTAAACCTAACTGATAAAAATGAAAGAGATGCTCAAAGTCATGATATTGCAAAGTTACTTAGACCAGATATTCAGAATATTGCTAAAAAGTATAACGCCAATGTAAAGCTAGTAGAAGTCCCTCCAGGACCTCCAGTATTATCGACTATAGTTGCAGAAATTTATGGGCCAGATTATAACACACAGATTGATATTGCTAATCAAGTTCAAGAGATATTAATAAATACAACTGATGTTGTAGATGTTGACTGGATGGTAGAAAGTGACCAAACGGAATATGAATTTATAATTGATAAGGAAAAAGCAATGTTATACGGTGTAACACCACAACAAATTGTTTACACCATGAATATGGCATTGTCTAATACTGCAATTACAAATTTATATGATGAAAATGCGTCTCGACAAGTAGGGTTAATATTGGCTTTAGACGAAAAGGAGAAATCTAGTATAAGTGATATTTCGCAACTTAGTGTAAGATCAAATCAAGGCAAAATGGTGTCTATTGGAGACTTGGTGAGTATTCAAGAAAAAACCAAAGCACAAAGTATTTACAGAAAAAATCAAAAACGTGTAGTTTATGTTATGGCAGATATGGCTGGAAAGTTAGAAAGTCCTGTATATGCGATTTTAGGAATGGAAGAAAAATTAAAAACCATCGATTTACCTAAAGGCTATACCTTGGACGAATTGTATATGAATCAACCTGATTATGAAGATAATTATACTGTAAAATGGGATGGCGAATGGCAAATAACACTGGAAGTATTTAGAGACTTAGGAATTGCTTTTTTAGGTGTAATTATTATTATTTATATATTAATTGTTGGGTGGTTTCAAGATTTTAAGGTACCCATTGTTATGATGGTCGCCATACCATTATCATTAATAGGAATTGTTATTGCACACTGGGCTTTTGGTGCGTTTTTTACAGCAACTTCATTTATTGGAATGATTGCACTAGCAGGAATTATGGTAAGAAATTCAGTCTTGCTTATTGATTTTGTAAACATACGATTGGCAGATGGTATTCCATTAAAACAAGCAGTAATCGAAGCTGGTGCAGTGCGTACCACGCCAATTCTGTTAACAGCAGGAACTGTGGTTATTGGGGCATTTGTAATTATTTTTGACCCCATTTTTCAAGGCTTAGCTCTTTCGTTAATGGGTGGAACCATTGTATCTACAGTATTGACATTACTGGTAGTGCCATTAGTATATTATTTAATAGAACGTAAAAATTATAAATAAAATGAAATTATTAATTGTAACTGTTGTTGAAGAATTTCAGGATGATATTTTACAACTATTTAAAGACTCAAAAATTAAAAACTTTAGCGAATCAAATATTGAAGGATTTAAACACGAAGCCACATCAGTATTAATGGCATACAATTGGTTTCCTAGCGAAAAAGGAGGGGCAAAATCAAGCTTGTTTTTTTCTTTTACAGAAGAAGACAAAATTGAAAGCTTGTTTAAGCTAATTAAAATATTTAATAATAATCTTGAAACTAAAAATCCAATACGAGCTGTAGTGGTTCCAATAGAGAAGTATATATAAACACCTAAATAAAAACAACTAAAATGAAAAATAGATTAATTAGAGCAATTGCAGGAACATTTGTATTAATAAGCTTAGCATTAGCAATATATGTAAACATAAATTGGTTATGGTTTACAGCGTTTGTAGGTGCCAACCTTTTACAATCATCAATAACAAAATGGTGTTTGATGGAGACTATTTTGGAGAAAGTTTTTAAAGTAAAAGATTAATATTTAAAAATTATCTTTCTTGTTTTGTAACATTTTGATTGATTATGCGTCAAATTAGTAATCAATCAAAACAGTAATCATGAGACAAGATAGGCAACTAATAGTGTTAACACATTTAAGCCAATTAATTACATTAGTTATTGGTTTTGGAAGTCTTATTTTACCACTTATTTTGTGGAGTTCAAATAAGGAACGTGTCCTTGAAATGGATGCGCATGGAAAGAATATTTTAAACTTTCAAATAAGCCTTATAATTTACTCTATCATTTGTATTCCTCTAATCTTGTTTTTAGGATTAGGCATATTGGGTCTTATTGCTTTAGGTATTATATCTATAGTTTTTCCAATTATAAATGCGATTAAAGCCAGCAAAGGCGAAACTCCAAAATATCCATTATCTCTAAGTTTTATTAGTTAGTTAGTGAATTCCCACGAAGGTGGGAATCTTATAGAGATAAGTAAAAAGCGTTCACATTTGTGAACGCTTTTTTTATTTAGTGAGATGCATAGCATTAACCAAACCTCTACTTTTTACGGTATCGTAAATAATATGCAATTGTATAATTTTATTTTTTGAATTAAACGCTATAATATCTACAACATCAAACGTAACATTTTTTTTATTTTTTAGTGTCCAGTTATATTTAAAATAAAGTGCTATTCTATTTGAATCTTCTTCTTCAAAAATTCCATTTATGATTAATTTACTTTTTAAAGTATCTTCATTTAAGTTATTATAAAATGTACTTGCAAGTTTGGTTCCATAAATTGGTGAAGTAACTTTACCATTATCTGAAAATAGTTCAATTATACATTCGGTTTTGCCTTGTTCTAGATATTCAATATATTTTTTAGCAATTTCCTTTTTAGACATCATAAATGTAAATTTAAAATTCACAGACTAATTATTAGAAAACAAAAAAGCCAATAACAACTTGCTATTGGCTCAATATCTGTATGTAAAGCAGCCTAGTTGTTAAGCATAACAGGCATCACAAGCATGGTGATATTTTCGCCTTCATCAAGACCATCAATAGGTGTTAAAATACCTGCTCTATTTGGCAAACTCATTTCAAGTTGTACTTCGTTAGCAGTTAAATTACCCAACATTTCGCTTAAAAAACGAGAGTTAAAACCAATTTGCATATCATCGCCTTGGTAATCACACGTCAATCGCTCTTCAGCTTTATTGCTATAGTCAATATCTTCAGCAGAAACATTTAGCTCTGCACCTGCAATTTTTAAACGGACTTGGTGTGTTGTTTTATTAGAAAAAATAGACACACGCTTTACAGAGTTTAAAAACTGCGTTCTATCAATGGTTAGTTTGTTAGGATTCTCCTTAGGAATTACAGCTTCGTAGTTAGGGTACTTCCCGTCAATTAAGCGGCAAATAAGTATCGAACTATCAAAAGTGAACTTCGCATTAGAATCGTTGTATTCTATGGTGACTTCGTCATCACTTCCTGCAAGAATACCTTTTAAAAGAGTTAGTGGTTTTTTTGGCATGATAAACTCAGCCGTTTCGCTTGCCGATACATCATCACGCGTATATTTAACTAGTTTATGTGCATCAGTTGCTACAAAGGTTAAACTCTCCGTAGAAAACTGAAAGAACACACCACTCATTACTGGGCGCAAATCGTCGTTTCCAGCAGCAAAAATAGTTTTGCTAATTGCTGAAGCTAAAATATCGCCAGAAAGTGTTGTAGAACTTGGATTTTCTAATGCTACAGCTTTTGGAAATTCTTCACCATTAGCATAAGCCAACGCATATTTTCCATGGTTCGAGCTAATTTCAACTGTATTGTTTTCTTCAACAATAAACGTTAATGGTTGCTCAGGAAATGTTTTTAGAATATCTAGTAATAATTTGGCAGGAATAGCAACACTACCTTCACTATCGCTTTCTACATCTATAATCGAAGACATAGTAGTCTCTAAATCGCTAGCAGAAATTGTGAGTTTAGATTGGTTGAGTTCAAACAAAAAATTATCTAAAATAGGTAAGGTGTTAGAGTTATTAATAACACCACCTAATACTTGTAGCTGTTTAAGTAAATATGTACTTGATACAATAAATTTCATCTAAGTTGTCGTATAATTAATTATTACAAATATATCTTATCGCTGCTAAAATTGGAAACAAACTTATTAACAACTATACAGCGTATTTTTTCTTTCTATAGAAGTTAAAGATAAAGCCAAAAACTCCTAATAATACTAACGGTAACACAATGTTAATGAGCTGCCATTTTGTTTTTTGTGATGCAATTTTTTCTGAATCTAGAAATGCAATCGCTATTTCTTTTGAACGAATGTTTATAAGTCCGTCATCATCTAGCAGATAGTTTACAGCATTTAGTAAAAATTCTTTATTACCATAAGTTTGTCCGGTCCATTTATCAAACCCTAACTCTTGAGGACCTTTTCGGCCTACATCATTTTTTATAACATCGCCGTCGGCAATCACAACCATTTTGGTTGCAGCACTTTTATTTTTTCCGTCTGAAAGTTTAAAGGGCTTAACTCTGTTATTATATACCGATGTAAACTCACCTTCTAATAATACAGCAAGTGTTTGATTACCATTGGTAAATGTAGTTCTATCGGGTTGTTTTGTAACAATATCTAAGCTTATTTCTCTTGGTGTCCCTAAAAGTTTTGATAATGGTGAACTTTGTAAAAGAATAGTTTTAGAAATAGTGTTTTTTAAAGTATCTATCTGATTTGCAAAATCAAATTTCACCAAATTAATATTGTTTACTATAGGATGATTATTTGCACCTGAAGCTAAAGGCGAATATTGCCATTGAATGGGTTGAAACTGTGCTTCACTCCCTTCGCCAATCGCAAGTGTGATAGGAGCAGAGTAAAGATCGTTTACTAAAACAGGGTTGATTCTAACACCATATTTAAAGAAGAAATCGGTGAGATTTAAATCTCTTGCAGTAGCAAAACTTTTCCCAGCATCATTGTACAAACTGTCTTTATCAATAGCCACTTTATTAATTAACCACAAGCTTTTCCCACCATTCATAATAAATTGATCGAGCACCAGTTTTTCTTGCTCTGAAAAGGCTTGCGTAGGTTTAGCGTTAATAATAAGGTCAAATGCCTCTAATTTATCAAGTGTCTGTTGTGCATTACTAGCCACACTATCTAAGGTAAAAGGCGCAATAAAATAATAGTCACGAAGCGTTTTAACAAAGTCTGCAATGTATTTGTTTTCAAGTTGACCATTCCCTCTTAATACCGCTATTTTGCGTCGTTTAGGATACACCAATTTGCTAAAACCATCAGCAAAAACATATTCCAATTGTTGTACCGAATTGCTTACCATGTCTTTTGCCGAAGCACCTATCTTATTTTTTAATAGCGAAATTTTTACAGTTTCATTATTATAACTTGCTAAAGCCCATGGGAAAATAACTTCTTGGGTAGATTTTCCGTTTTCGTTAACACTTAATTGCAAAGGTGTTAAACCTCTTTGATTCAAACTTCTAATATTGGCATCACGAGAGTTATCGTCTTCTAAAGGATTGATAAAATTAAAAGCGATATAAGGATTGTATGCCGAAAACTCTTCAAGCAGTTGCTTGGTTTCGGTTTGAAGGCGTCTAAATTCCGAAGGAAAATCACCTTCAAGAAACACATCAATAATAATAGGAGAATCTACATCTTTAATAATATCTAATACCGATTGGCTTAAGGTATAACGCTGGTCTTTAGTGAGGTCGAAGCGTTTATAGATAGATTGTGTAAACACATTTATTACAAGCAATCCTACACCTAAAATTAGGATTTGTACAAGCTCTTTTTTACCTGCTTTCTTGGTATTAATACCATGTTTGGTCAGTAGTAAAAAGAAAAGTGTCACACTTAGAAAATACAGTATATCTCTGCTGTCAAGTACACCACGACTCATGCTTTTAAAATGAGAATTCATGCCTAATTGTTCTACAAATGTGCTAGATGTAAAATCAGCGATACTATCCAACCCAATAAAAAAGAATAGACAAATAAAAACAGCAATAATAAAGGCAACAATTTGGTTGTCAGACACCGTTGAAGCAAATACGCCAATAGCAGTATATGCTGCTACTAAAAATAGTAAGCCAAAATAAGAACCCAATGTGCTTCCCATATCTAAATTACCAATGGGGTTGCCTAATTGATAAACAGTATAAACATATAATAGGGTTGGTATAAGTGCAATTATAATAAGAATAAACGCTGCTAAATATTTCCCTAGTACAATGTTGAAATGAGAAATAGGTTTGGTAAGTAAGAGCTCAATAGTGCCTTGCTTTTTTTCATCTGAAAAACTGCGCATGGTTATTGCAGGAATAAGAAATAGAAATACCCAAGGCGCTAACATAAAAAACGGTGATACATCTGCAAAGCCGTAATCCAGAATATTAAATTCACCTTTAAACAGCCATAAGAATAAGCCATTTACAATTAAAAATATAGCAACCACCAAATACCCAATTGGAGAAGCAAAAAACGAGTTTATTTCTTTTTTAAGGATGGCTAGCATACTAATTACTAATTTTTTTCCAAGTTTTATATGGCATAATTAATAATGTTTCTTTTTTCATATCAAAAACAGAAACGTACTTTTT
>JAADHG010000056.1 GCA_013151975.1 Chlorobiota bacterium
TACACATTCTAGATAAATTGACTGATACTATTGCTGCTCCAGCTGCAGATGTGAAGCCACATTCTCCAAAAATGGTTACTAGAACAATTCCTAACGAATTTATTGGTGCATTAATTGGTCCTGGTGGAAAAGTAATTCAAGAATTACAAAAAGAAACTGGATGTACCATTGTTATTAATGAAGATCCTGTAACTGAAGAAGGCATTGTTGAAATTTTAGGAACTAATCAAGATGGAATTGATGCTGTATTAGCAAAAATTGAATCTTTATTATTTAAACCTGAAAAAGGCAGCGTTTACGAAGTTAAAGTAATTAAAATACTTGATTTTGGTGCCGTAGTAGAATATACTGAAGCTCCAGGAAACGAAGTGTTATTACACGTAAGCGAGTTGGCTTGGGAACGAACTAACAATGTTACCGATGTTGTTAATATGGGAGATATTATTGATGTGAAATATTTTGGCGTAGATCCTAGAACACGCAAAGAAAAAGTATCTCGAAAAGCGTTATTAGACAAACCTGAAGGTTTTGTAGAACGACCTCCAAGAGACAATAATAGAGGACGTGATAATCGTGGTCGTGATAATCGCGGAAGAGACAATCGTAATCGTGATAATCGTCGTGACGATAGAAAACCAAGAGAAGATAGCAAAGAAGATTAACCCTTCTATCTACTATAACAGTAAAACCTCTCAAATTAATTTTTGAGAGGTTTTTTTATTCATTTAATCTTATTATAAAATTAACATAGGTTTAGATTTATTACTTATTTAATAAGTATTTTTATTTTTTTGTAACATTTTATCTAAACTGTACGTATAACTATATGATAAGAGTAATAATCCCAATAAAATAAAAGGAGACCTTTAAATGAGACAACTCAAAATTACCAAGCAGGTTACGAATAGAGAAACTGCTTCCCTAGATAAATACCTACAAGAAATCGGAAAAGTTGACTTAATTACAGCAGACGAAGAAGTAGAATTAGCACAACGTATTAAAGCAGGTGATCAATTAGCTTTAGAAAAGTTAACCAAAGCTAATTTACGTTTCGTTGTTTCTGTAGCTAAGCAATACCAAAACCAAGGATTAACACTTCCGGATTTAATTAACGAAGGTAATTTAGGGTTAATTAAAGCGGCACAACGTTTTGATGAAACCAGAGGTTTTAAATTCATTTCGTACGCAGTTTGGTGGATTCGTCAATCGATTCTTCAAGCGTTAGCTGAACAATCTCGTATTGTACGTTTACCATTAAATAAAATTGGTTCTATTAATAAAATTAATAAAACCTATGCTTTCCTTGAGCAATCTCATGAGCGTCCACCAAGTGCTGAAGAAATTGCAAAAGAGTTGGATATGACTATAAACGACGTTAAAGAATCTATGAAGAATTCTGGTCGTCACGTCTCTATGGATGCGCCTTTGGTTGAAGGTGAAGATTCTAACCTTTACGATGTTTTACGTAGTGGTGAGTCTCCAAATCCTGATAGAGATTTATTACATGAGTCATTGCGCACAGAGATTGAACGTGCCTTAGAAACTCTAACACCTCGTGAAGCTGATGTTGTAAGATTATATTTTGGTTTAGGGAATCAACACCCAATGACATTAGAAGAAATTGGAGAAACTTTTGATTTAACTCGTGAACGTGTTAGACAAATTAAAGAAAAAGCAATACGCAGATTAAAACATACATCTCGTAGTAAAATATTAAAGACATATTTAGGATAGTATTTATTATATTTACGACTAAATAAAAGCAACAAACAGTTACACATAACTGTTCGTTTTTTGATTGATGAAAGAACCCTTGGCTGATTACCGAGGGTTCATTTTTTTACAGTATTTTTGTCAATACAAATCAACACAAGTACAATGAGTTCTAAATTAATTGCACCTTCTATATTAGCTGCCGATTTCGCAAATCTTCAACGCGATATTGAAATGGTTAATAATAGTGAAGCCGATTGGTTTCATATTGATATTATGGATGGCGTTTTTGTGCCAAATATCTCATTTGGAATGCCTGTTTTAAAAGCTATTAGCAAGCATGCAAACAAAACCATAGATGTACATTTAATGATTGTAGACCCAGATCGTTACATTAAAACTTTTGCCAAGTTAGGAAGTAACATACTAACTGTGCATTATGAAGCATGTACGCATTTGCACAGAACACTACAAGCCATTAAATCTGAAGGCATGAAAGCAGGTGTTGCCTTAAATCCGCATACAAATATTAATGTTTTAGAAGATACTATTAACGATATAGATCTAGTGTGTGTTATGAGTGTTAACCCAGGATTTGGAGGGCAGAGTTTTATCGAAAACACATATTCTAAAGTCGCTAAACTAAAAGAATTAATAACTCAAAAAGGAGCGTCCACATTAATTGAAATTGATGGCGGTGTTACTGATAAAAATGCGAAAGCTCTTGTTGATGTTGGTGCTGATGTATTAGTTGCTGGTAGTTATGTCTTTAAGAGCGACAACCAAACGCAAACCATTAAAGACTTAAGGGGTATTGCTAATTCGTAAAGTAACTTAAATTCCTTCTTGTTAAAATTGCGCTATTAAATAGTTTAACAAATCGGTAGTGGTTACTATACCTTTTAACTTATTATTATCTACAACAGGAATAGCATGAAACTCTTTTTTTGCTAATATTTCTGCTACTTCTTTAATTGTTGTGTTTGATGTTACACTTAATAGGTTTTTTGCCATAACTTGCTCAATAGTAAACATATTGTAAACTACAGTATCAACAGTTTCTTCTTCTTCATCTACAGCATCGGCAAAACTAATACGAAGTAAATCTGTATAGCTTAACATTCCTATTGTCGCTTCTCCTTTTACAACCGGTATATGTCGTATATGATTAGATTTGAATAAATGTTCAGCCAATTCTAAACTATCAGAACTTTGTAATGTAATAACATCTTTAGTCATTATTGTTGAAACAAGTGCTTTTTTTATCATTACCCCCAAGTTTAAAATACTCTATAAAAGTAATTGTTGAAACTAAAAAAAATCATGACAAAAGTCATATAGGACAATTTGGCTAAAAAGTAAAGAATTTTTGAAATCAACTATCCTCCTAACGTAGAGTCATAGATATATTGTAATGGTATCATTTTCAACTTAAGGTCAAAAAATCAAAATTCTGTACTTTAGATTCCTGTTTTCACTTCGACTGCATTTCGACTGCGCTCAATGTGACACGCTCAGTATGATGGGAATGACAATTTCAACCGAAACCTCGACGCAGAGCATCGAGGAATTCTTTTAGATTAATATCCCGCAAAATTAAAGTGAAGCATCTGTTTTACCTTATTGTAGATTCTTGGAAATTGATTTCTGAACTCCTTAGGTGTTTCAATAAAATATTCAACTAAAACAGCGACAAATTCAAATTGATTAGTAAACGCATATGCTCTAAAATACTTAGACGCAATCAATTTCTTTCTTAGCAAATCATTATTAGATAATAGATTAGTGAGCTCATTAAAAGAATCTCTAAAAATGGTAGAACTTACATCTTTCTCTTTCATACTATTTAAATGAATAGCATGTGTAAATTCATGAATACCTAAATTCAAATTGTCGTCACCAATATTATAACCTTGTTTAAAATCATTCCAAGACAATACCAAAGCTTTTAATTTAGGGTTAAATTCCCCTTTATGATATTCTTGGTTTACCCTTGAATAGAAAGCATTTGGATACACAAATATTTTATCAATAAGAGCTATATAAAAATCTCGAAATCCAAAGGTTAACATTACAGCAGTAGCAGAGATTAAAATTTTCACCTCATCACTTATTATCAATCCTTCTCTTCCAATAAATGTTTTATCTGTAATAAAGGAGCTTACACGATGTTCAAAATAAAGCTGCTGCTTGCTTGTAAGCTTATTATAAAATGAAAATTGTAATCTTAAAATGGATTGCTGTTTTGGCGTAAGCTTTTTTAACTTCAAATAAAAATGGACAAAGAAGGGTTTTTTATTTCGCATTACATATGCCATTTCAAACATTTTGAATGCGTAATAGAAAAATAGAATCACTAAAGCAGCGAAGAAAACTCCAAGAATTACTTTACTGGCAGTGGTATATCTTTCTAGTACAAAAAGTGATGGCATCATTTTTAAAGCGCTGTTAATCTATTTAAATTATAATGAATATTATACATTTAATAAAAATACAACAATGAAAGTATTTTAGTAATATGGATTAGATTAACTTCTCTTTGTTAGAATTTTACATATATTAAAATGGATTATTATTAATAATGATTAATATGAAAAAGTTTTTATTTATTTTTTAAATGGTAATATATAATATTCATGAAGAAAAGAATTAAACATTTAATCTTTTGTTTTTTAATAGTTTTATCTTTTAATAGTTATGCACAGAAGGTAGACTCTAAAGAAACTAAATCAGTAATAGAGACTGAACATAAAGGAAATATTATAGGTAGATTTATAGTTTAGGGAGAAGATATATTAAATTGGGAGAAATAATTAAAGGAAAAGCTGAAGGCAATACGTATTTCTTTAATGTCAATGTATAAATGGCATCTTAAAAGACGAATTTTATCTTAACCAGACCTTTATGAATGTGGCTCAAGCTAAAAGAGCAGCAAAAAGCGCAATTAAGTTGTATAATGAAATAAGATTACACCTATCTTTGGATTATAAAACACCAAATATGGCATATCTGCCCGTACGGCAGGCGGGTAAATTATTAACATAAATATTAATTTTAAACTGTAGCCATATTTCAGGACTAGAAATTAAAAACCAAAGGGAAAATGAGAAATACTTTAATATTAATATTAATATTTTTATCTGTTCATTGTAATTCACAAAACGTAAATTACAGAATCACTTCTAAAGAAACATCAATTGGAAATCTATCTGTTAAAAAAATAGAAGAAAATAATACAATACAAATTGAAGTTGTAAGTGAAGTTACAGTTAGACTTTTTATAACCATTGATTTTAAATACAAATTGAACTGTACATACAAGGATAAAGAATTAATTTTTAGTTCAGTAATAACTTATGTTAATGGCAGAGTGCATTCTACTACAACTACAAAAAAAGATGGAGAATATTATTCTATAACTAAAAATAATCATTCTTCAAAATATTTAAATGAAATAAATTTTCCTGCTGCTTTATTATATTTTGTTGAACCAGAAGGAGTAACAAAAATATTTTCTGAATTTGACGGAATAGCAAAACCAATAAAAGAAATTGTCAAAAATAAATATCAAATTACAAATCCTAAAAACGGACGTCTAAGTGAATATTTATATAGAAATGGTATTCTTGAATCATCAATAAATCACCATAGTTTGATGACTTTTACTTTAACTAAAATTTAATAAAAAATAATTATGAGTTTATTATCAGAGCATGAAATTTCATGAAAATGGTATTATAAAAAGTATTGGAAATACAGTTAAAGGAAGGGGAGATAGAATATGGTATTATTTTGACGAAAAAGAAAAATTGATTAAGAAAACTATATATAAAGAAGGGCAAGTATTAGGTTAATCACAGGGTTATACCCAAAATTAGTGGTTGGAAAAAAATTATCGAGACTGCACAATTAAAGTAAGAGATAAAATTATGGATGAACTGGGGAAAAATAAGAATAAATAATAATATTTTAACATTATGAAAATAATAATTTTATTAATAATACTTTCTTTTTCTGTGTTTTTAAATACTCATATAAAGTATCAAAATTCTAATATAGAATATATTAAAAGGGAAGTAGCTAATTATTTAATTAAAAGAAAGGTTATTAAAAATAAAGCTGAAACAAGTTTAGTTATTATAGAATTAATTAAAAGATGCTTCAAGTATTGGTTACAGCAAAGTTTGGACATAATATAATGCAGTTATAGGAAAATTAATGGGTTTAATTATCGCAATAATGGGAATTAGAATGATAATTCAAGGAATAAAACTTGCGTTTCAACTAAGTTAATAAAGGCATGAATAATACTCATAACTGATATGGAATGAAACATAAAACATCTTATAACATAAATCAACGATTTACAGATGCGAATACTAAAAATTTTAAGCTATTGTTTTATGCCTTAATAATAGGGCTTATTGTTGGTCTGGTAGGTGCTTTTTTTAGAATTACATTAAGTTATATTGAAAATTTTAGAGATGCCTTATATAAAAGCACAGGCAATTCCGAATTTATTAGTTGGTTATGGCCTATCTTATTTGCAATTACAGGAATAAGCATTTCATTATTCTTAGTTCGTAAATTTGCACCCGAAGCATCTGGAAGCGGGATTCACGAGATAGAAGGTGCTTTGGACGGGATACGACCTATGCGATGGAAAAGAGTATTGCCAATAAAATTTATTGCTTCATTATTTTCCTTGGGTAGTGGTTTATTATTGGGACGCGAAGGACCAATCATTCAACTAGGTGCCAATATTGGTAAAATGGTTAATAACACTTTGGGGCTGTCAGAAATCGAAAATAATGCGTTAATTTCTACAGGTGCTGCAGCAGGACTTGCCAGTGCTTTTAATGCACCTTTTGCAGGAATCATTTTTATTATTGAAGAAATGCACGGACATTTTAGATTTAATTTCTATTCAGTGGCAGCAATTATGATTGGTACAGGAGCGTCTGATTTTGTTGTTAGGATTTTAATTGATTCTAACCCAGTAATAAAAATGACCGTTTTTCCAAACTCAAACATATTTGGGTTGTGGTTGTTTATAGTCCTGGGTTTGTTATTTAGTATAGTGGGATATTTATATAATAAATTACTAATTCTATCAATGGATTTTTTTCAAATTTCGTTGAAAACTCCTATAATTTTTACAGTAGTTTTTGCAGGATTAATAATAGCAATAATCGGTATTTTTTTTCCAGAAATGATAGGAGGCGGATACAATACAATTACTAAAGTACTTGACCATTCATTTGCTTTAAATTTTTTACTACTCTTGTTTATTGTTAGAATGCTATTATCAATTTTTAGTTACAGTTTAGGTGTACCTGGAGGCATCTTTGCACCTATGCTTACACTTGGTGTTATTTTAGGTATGTTGTTTGGAATTATCTTACAGCACTATTTTCCAGATTCAATTTCAAATCCAGATATTTTTGCTATTGCAGGAATGGCTGGTATGTTTGCATCAACTGTTAGAGCTCCTCTTACTGGATTAGTGCTGGCTGTTGAAATGACATCAAACTTTGAATTGATATTACCTTTGATAGTTACCACCGTTACAGCTTCAGCATTTACAGCACTACTTGGGAATAAGCCAATTTATACAACCTTATTAAAACGTACTTTGGAAAATACAAAACATAAATAATAATTTATGAAAAAACGTGTCTACCGTGTATTCTACAAATGAAAACAAAAACCCCACAGTATATAGATACTGTGGGGTAATGAATCAAATTGAAGATATTCTAGTGACCACGGAGGAATGGTTTTTATTATCCTTTTGTGACAAATCTGCAGGAATTCAGCCATTTTAATTACAATTTTTAATGCTGATTTCGGTAAAGTAGACATAAGTAGACTGGAATGGTCACAAAAATGGTCACAAATTTTGTACAGAATTTGACCTTCATTTATCTTAAAATAAGTTTTAAGAACTAATAAGTGAAGGT
>JAADHG010000033.1 GCA_013151975.1 Chlorobiota bacterium
TTGGCTAATCTTTATCAGGCCTCTTTCCCTGCCGATACTGGTAATTTTGAAAATATAGATGTTTTAGGTCCTCAAAGTTGGACTAATGGGACAGGCAGAATCGCAGCCAGTGGGTTTGATTTTGGTTGTTTCTGTCAAATCCCTAACGAAGATTGGTTAATCTCTCCAGAGATTGATTTAACAGGTGAATCCAATCTGAAGTTTCAAATAAATCAGGAAATAGATTTTTTAAACCCAGCTATACCAGAGCAGGTTGAAATCTTAATATCTAATGACTATACTACTGGCGGAGACCCTATGGCAGCTACATGGGTTTCTTTACCCTTTGATAGAACAGCATTTGGTAGTATGACACTATCTGAAGATTTTGATATTTCTGCTTTTGATGGACAAATCATTCACGTAGCCTTTAAATATGTATCTTCAGATACGGATGCTTCTAGGTGGAGAATAGAGTCCTTTGCAATAAAAACTCTTGGCGTTACAGGAGATGCTAATAACAAAGGAGATTTTTATGTTTATAACGGAGGTTGGGAACAGTCAGATGGTGTTTATTATTTAAGTAAAACAGATTACGATTCTATGGGTGAAGGTTCTGGACAACCAGGAAGATTCAATAACTTTAGTAGTTCTGTAAGAGCGGATGATTATATTCCGATATTTTTATCTATAAATAGCCCATTTGCTTTTGCTCAAGAGGAAGATGAGTTATTTGTTATATATAAATATTTCTCGGGAGGACTACAAACAAGAGGAAACTTATATACAGTTATTAATGGAGAATGGACACCACATACATCAGTAATTAGTACTACGCTACAGTTTGGTCATGACGGAAACTCATGGGTTCCAGACAATACAATAAGATATACTTTAGTTGGTTCGGATTATAGTGCAATTGTTGCAGCATTAAGTGCTACATATCCAGATGCAACTGCAAGTATGGATAATTTTGGAAATTTTGATAGACGTACATCAGAACGTTCTTCAGAATGGACAGACTCTATGGTTGTTGAAGCATTAAATGTTGTTTTAGATAATTTAGATCCATCAGCTGCTGACGACCAAAAATATGTAGTTACTTTTAATATTTATAACGGAAGTAGTGGTACAGAAGACTTTGCGATGATAAAAAGTGGAGGAGTTTGGATACGTCAATAAAATAACAATTAATTGAATATTTAAATCCCGATAATTTTATCGGGATTTTTTTATGATTTAAAATCATTACTTTTGTGTTACTAACAAATAAATATTTAGAAAATGATTAAAATGTTACATTCATATTGGGCTTACCTAGTATTATTTGTATTACTCATAGCAGTCTTAAATGCATTACTAGGATATTTTGGAAAAAAAGAATATAATGCCAAAGCATTCAGAATTTCGTTATTTGCATTGATTGTATCTCATATACAATTACTCTTAGGCTTACTCTTGTATTTTACGTCCCCAAGATTTGAATTTTGGAGCGAGTTAGGAATGGGTGGTGTTATGAAAGATGCGGCGCAAAGATTATACTTAGTAGAGCACCCCTTAATTAATATAATTGCTGTAGCTTTAATTACTATTGGGTATTCTAAGCACAAAAAGAAACTCACATCACTTCCAAAATTTAAAACAATCACAATATTTTATGGTATTGCGTTAGTATTGTTTTTGTCTAGAATTCCGTGGAGTGTTTGGCCAAATTAGAAAAGTTAAAAAGGGAGTAATTAATTACTCCCTTTTTAATACACTATTGTATTTTTTTTAATAATATGAACATATACTGGGAGGTGATCACTAAACCCATTAGTAAAAGAACTGTTAGAAAAGCTTCTAAATGGATAGCCTTTGTAACGCCCTTTTTTATTGATTAAATATTGTTTATTAAAAATGCCAGCCTTAAAAAAGCGAAATGAAGAGTAGTCCTTATCTAATAATGGTTTTGTAATTAATATTTGATCAAATAAACTCCAGGCATCTCTATAAGCATTTGAACCTAGTCCTTTTTTAAAAAAATCTTCCATTGGGTTGTAAATACCTTTTAATTCAACATCCTCTTTATTTTTTTTAGCGTTTAATACATCTTTTAAACTCGCATTTGTTGGGTTGTCGTTAAAATCTCCCATACTAAAAATTTTGGCATATGGATTAATAGCCTGTAAAGAATCAATAATTCTTTTGTTTAACCTTGCTGCCGCAATACGTTTTGGTCTGCTTCGTGCTTCACCACCAGATCTAGACGGCCAATGACTAACAATAATATGTATCAATTCGCCTTCTAATTTGCCACTTACTAGCAATTGGTCTCTTGTATAAACACGTTTCCTAGTTACATCATCATAAATTTTTAGCTCATGTTTACTAGTGCTTAAAGGTCTAAATAACTCTTTTTGGTAAAGTAGCGCCACATCAATACCTCGTGCATCAGGGGAATCAAAATGAACAATGCCGTAATCTTTTTGAAATAAAGAAGGATCATTAGCTAAATCTTCCAAAACTTGTCTATTTTCTACTTCGGCAAGACCAATTATTACAGGAGCATTTTTAGAAACATCTGCTCCTATTTTAGAAATAACTCTGGCCATATTTTTCACCTTTTTTTTATAAATTTCACCTCGGTTAAATTTAATTTCCATTATTGGGCTAGCTTCATCAAATTTATTAGGATCGTTTATAGTGTCAAATAAATTCTCAACATTATAAAAGGCGATAGTATGCACTTTAAACTTCCTTTTTTTCTGTGCATTTAAATTTAAAAAAGTCAGAAGGCAAAGTATAATTAGCCAATTGTGTTTTTGTTTCATTTATTTGTGTGTTTTTCTCTATTAATATACAATTAAATCTTACACCAAAAGTAAAATATTAATAATAAATAACGTAAATTAGCTAGCCTTAAATATGAAACTATTTAAGAATAGAACTATTAATTATAAAATTAAACATGAAGAAAAGTTTATTTATTTTTTTATTAGGAGTTTTTTCTGTGTTCACAGTATTTGCTCAGCAAACTGTAATTAAAGGAAGTGTTAAAGACGCTATTAATAACCAACCAATTCCTGATGTTACTGTTACAATTGAAGAAACTTTACAAGTCACTAAAACTGACGCTAAGGGTGAGTTTAGCTTCACCACAAATGTGCCTTTAGGAGAGCAAATATTAAAAATTTCTAAGAACGGATATACTACTAAAAGATATCCAATTGTAGTTAATGAAGGTCAAACCGTAAATATTACGGATATGACTTTAGATATCGATATTTCCGATACTGAGGATTTATTCGCGATCTCGTTATCAGATGATGAACTTGATGATGATACAGGTGCTTCAGATAATATTTCAGGGTTATTGTCGTCTTCAAGAGATCTTTTTCAACGTACAGCGGCATTCGAATTTAGTTCATCATTTTTTAGAGTGAGAGGATTAGATTCAGATAACGGTTCCGTTTTAATTAATGGTATTGAAATGAACAAACTTTACAACGGAAGACCACAATGGAGCAATTGGGGTGGTTTAAATGATGTTGTAAGAAATCAAGAATTAACTTCAGGATTAACGCCCTCAGCTTATAATTTTGGAGGCATACTTGGAACAACAAATATTAATGTTAGAGCTTCAGAAGCTAGACCAGGTGGGCGTGTTACTTATTCTTCTTCAAATAGAAGTTACACAAACAGATTAATGGTGTCTTATGCCTCTGGATTAGTTGATGGAGGATGGGCTTATACAATATCGGCAGGAAGACGCTGGGGAAATGAAGGCTATCAAGACGCAACATTATATGATTCTAATTCGTTTTTTGCATCTGTTGAAAAGAAAATTAACGATAAGCACAGTATAAATTTTACAGGAATTTATGCACCAAATAGAAGGGGAAAATCTTCACCTAATACTCAAGAAGTTTTCGATTTAAAAGGTATAAAATACAATGAGTATTGGGGCTGGCAAAATGGTGAAAAACGTAATTCTCGTATTAAGGAAGTTGAAGAACCAATTGTAATGTTGAATCACTATTGGACTATAAGCAGCAAAACAACTTTAAACACCAATGTTGCCTATCAATTTGGAAAGTTAGGAAATAGCCGTTTAGATTATAATGGTACTGATTTGGTAAATGGATTTCCTGAAGGAGGAGGCGCTAATCCTAGTCCGACATACTACCAAAAGTTACCAAGTTTTTTTGTGAGAAATAGTCCTGATAATTTAGGATTAGCTTATGGTGCACAACAACAATTTTTGAATAACGGTCAAATTGATTGGAATCAAATGTATGAAGCAAATATTTCTAATACGCAAAGAGGAGGTAATGCAGTTTACGCACTTTATGAAGACCGAGTAGACGATCAGCAAACCACTATTAATTCTATATTAAATACTGAGATAAGCGACAATATTTTGTTAAATGCTTCACTAAACTATCGCTATTTAAAATCTGAAAATTTTGCTCAAGTTATTGACCTTCTTGGGGCAAGCGGATATTTAGATGTTGATGCTTTTGCTGATAACCCAAACGATATTCAAAATGATATTTTAAATCCAAACAGAATTGTTAAAGAGGGCGACCAATTTAAATATAACTACAATCTTTTTGCCAGTATTGTTAGTGGATATGTTCAAGCACAATTTAAATACAATAAAGTAGATTTCTTTTTAGCAGGGAGTATTGCAAATACTCAATATCAAAGAGAAGGTATTTATCAAAATGGAGGATTCCCAAACAATTCATTAGGAAAAGGAGAAAAGTTAAGCTTTACAGGAATTGGCGCAAAAGGAGGATTCACATATAAAATTACAGGAAAGCATCTATTAGATGTTAATGCAGGGTATATTACAAGAGCACCATCATTAAGAAATACGTTTTCTAACTCTAGAGAGAATCATGATGTAGTTGGAGATAGAAGTGGGATTGATATTACTGAAGAGAAAATTAGCTCAATAGATGCAAGTTATATTTTCAGATCACCAATAGTAAAAGCTAAATTAACAGGATACTATACAAAATTTCAAGATGCTAGTGAAATATCATTTTTCTTTGCTGACGGAATAGGCGGTGATAATTCGGTATTTGTTCAAGAAGTATTACAAAATATAGATAAAAAACATATTGGAGTCGAATTAGGAATAGAAGCTCAAGTAACACCAACAATAAAGTTAAAAGGAGTAGCATCAATAGGACAATATACTTACGATAACAATCCTAATTTATCCTTAACTACTGAGCCAGATGACGATGCTATTGCTGCAGGATTTGTTGAAGGCTTTAGAAATTATGGCGAAGCTAATTTAAAAGATTATAAAATTGCTGCAGGACCGCAACGTGCTTACTCTGCCGGATTTGAATATAGAGACCCTAGATATTGGTTTTTCGGAGCAACAGTAAATTTTTTCACGAACACCTATGTTGATGTAGCACCACTAACTAGGACATCGAATTTCACAACTGATTTTGATGGAAATACATTTAACGATTACGATGAGGATTTAGCAAGAAGCTTATTAAAACAGGAGAAGTTTGACGACTATATTGTTGTAAACCTTACTGGAGGAAAATCATGGAGAGTAGGAGACTATTTTATAGGATTCTTTGCAAGTGTAAATAATCTTTTAGACGAAGTATATAAAACAGGAGGTTTTGAACAAGGAAGAAATGCTAATTTTAGACAATTAAGAGATGATAAAGCTTTAGATACTCCAGTTTTTGGGTCTAAGTATTGGTATGGTCGTGGTACCACTTATTTTCTTAACCTGAATTTTAGATTTTAATAAAAATAATATGAAAAAAATAATATCAAATAAAAACAGTATCATGAATAAAGTAAGTAAAATTTTAACCTTATTTAGTGTTTTAACAGTTTTGACATTTATATCATCTTGTGTAAATGATGATGATTTTGGGCTTCCAAATATAACTGTTACCGACCCAAATATAACAGCAAATGCTACATTCCAAAATATAGTATCAAGATACTTGCAAGCAGTTAGTGATGGCGATCAAATTGCTGTAATAGAATTAGATGAGAGTCCTTTATTTATTGAGGGATATGTGGTGTCTAGTGATCAAGCAGGCAACTTTTTTGAGGAAATAATAATTCAAAATAAGGTAGATGGTAGTACAGATGGAGTAGATCCTAGGTTAGGACTTAGTATACAAGTTAATGTAAGAGGATTGTACCAAACTTATGAGGTTGGTCGAAAAGTGTATATTAAAATGAATGGATTAGCAATTGGTGAAGAGAATGGTGTTTATACAATTGGTAAACCAAATGGAAATAGTATTGATCAACTTGAAGAGTATGAATATAGAGACTTTATTATTAGAGATCCAGAAGTTGCTACGCTTACTCCAAAAATAGTAGCTATTGGAGATTTAACAGAGGCTGATGAAAATACACTAGTACAATTTGAAGATGCACAAATTAACAGAAACGAATTGATGTTATCTTATTCTGGAGAAGTCAGCGATAATTTTGACGGCATTAGAATTATTGAGAGTTGTTTAAGTAGTTCAACAATTTTACTTCAAACAAGTACTTTTGCCGATTTCAAGTCAGTACAAGTACCTCAAAATAGAGGAACCATACAAGGTGTTTTTACTCGAGATTTTAGAGACGACAACAATGTATTAGTTATTAATAGCACTGCTGATATTAATTTTGATAATCCTGATCGTTGTGACCCTATTGAGTTAGATTGTGGCTTAGCTAGCACTCAAGCACCCAATAATATTTTTGCTGACGATTTTGAAAGTCAGTCTGTTGGATCATTAATTTCTGGTAATGGTTGGACTAATTATATTCAAGAAGGAACAGAAGGTTTTGAAGCTTATACGCAAGGAGGAACAAATTCATCATTAGGAACATCATGTAGAATAGGGTCGTTTAGATCTGATGATGCAAGTTCTATTGCATGGTTAATTACTCCTGCAATTGATTTAGATGCACAAGATGGCGAAACATTTGTATTTAAAACCTCTAATAGCTTTTCAGATGGAAGCGAGTTAGAATTGTTATTTTCTCCAGATTGGGACGGTACTGAAGCAAATATTACAAGCGCTACTTGGGGTGTTTTACCAGCAGCTTATCTTGTACAAGACGATGATTTCTTTGGTGCTTGGTTTGATTCTGGTATTGTAGATTTATCTTGTGGCACAGGAATAATTCATATTGCATTTAGATATACGGGAAGTGGAGCCGCTGCATTTGATGGTACTTATGAGTTAGACGATATTAGTATAGATTCAGAGTAAGAATAACTTAAATTATTATTATAAAAAACCTGCTAAGTACTTTAGCAGGTTTTTTATTTGCCCTTTTATCCTTTTTTTAAATGAATATATACAGGAAAGTGGTCACTATAACCGCCTTTGTATTTTCTACCTACAAAAGTTCTAAAGGGGTTTCCTTTGTATTTCCCTTTAAATTGTTTTAAAAATTCACTATCAAAAATATGTGCTTTAGAAAAGCTATGTTTTTTAGGGTTATATTCAAAGAAGTTTGTTGTAAATAGGATTTGATCAAACAAGTTCCATTGGTGTTTAAAGTTTAAACTACCTTTAAAATGCGTTAGTAACGCTTCCATAGGATTGTATAAATTATGCATATTTACAAGCTGCGTTATACTTTTATTTGTTGGATTATCATTAAAATCGCCCATAATAATAATCTTTGGATTCTTGTCTTTCTGTTTTATAAAATCTATAATTTCTGCAACCTTATCCGAGGCTAATAATCGTTTTTTCTCAGAGACATCAATACCTTCACGTCTTGATGGCCAATGGTTAACCAACACATAAATTTTCTCATTATTGAGAAGCCCTTCAACCAGCAAGATATCTCTAGTATAGTCGCGTTGCCCTTGCTCATCAAAAAGATTTAAGGCGAATACTTCACTGCTTTCAACAGTAAAGTATTTTGTATTATAAATAAGGGCAACATCAATACCACGCTCATCAGGAGAATCGTAATGAACAATACTATAAGATGTATCTTTAAGTCCTTTAGATTTTATTAAGTCGGCCACGACTAGCCTGTTCTCAACTTCTGCTAATCCAATAATAGCAGGAGATTTACCAGAGATTTTTGCACCAATCTTTGAGATGGTATAACCTAATTTTTTAAGCTTATTATTATAACGTTTTTGCGTCCAATGCTTTTCAGAAGAGGGTAAAAAATCATCATCTCTAGTACGTTTATCATCAAAAGTATCAAACAAGTTTTCAAGATTATAGAAGGCAATGGTAAAATAGTTGTGTGTTTTATTTTTTTCTAATGGATATAATGACATTTTTAATAATAATGTTTGGCGATTAAGTATTGTAAATAGTCTTTTCAAGTCTAAAATACTAAAAACAAACAATCACAGATTGATTAAATATTCATTTTTCAACTTTCTTTGAATAAAGCGCAGAGTAAAACGGGATTTTTTCATATGAGAAATTTTCAATTTGTACATTTGCAACTTACTATTAAGTAATGATAGAGAAGAAGAACACAGCATTAGAAAAAGCAATTTTAGTAGGTGTAATTACTAGAGACCAAAATGAAGACAAATCTAAGGAGTATTTGGATGAGCTTGAATTTTTAACATACACAGCAGGAGGAGAAGTCGTGAAGCGATTTACTCAGAAAATGGACATGCCTAATCCCAAGACATTTATTGGTACAGGTAAAATGGAAGATGTACGTCAATTTATTGAATCACATGATATTGGCACTGCTATTTTTGATGATGAATTATCTCCAGCTCAAGAACGAAATATTAGTGAAATTCTCGATTGTAAAGTACTAGATAGAACAAATTTAATTCTCGATATTTTTGCACAACGTGCCCAAACTAGCTATGCAAGAACGCAAGTGGAGTTGGCGCAATGCGAATATTTACTACCACGATTAAAAGGCATGTGGACGCATCTTGAACGACAAAAAGGAGGTATTGGTATGCGAGGGCCTGGAGAAACAGAGATAGAAACAGATAGACGTATTGTACGAGATAAAATTGCGTTGCTAAAAGCGAAAGTCAAAACTATTGATAAGCAAATGGCAGTGCAGCGTGGTAATCGTGGAAAAATGGTTCGCGTGGCACTTGTGGGTTATACTAATGTTGGAAAATCTACATTAATGAATGTGGTGAGTAAATCTCAAGTCTTTGCCGAAAATAAATTGTTTGCAACACTAGATACAACAGTGAGAAAGGTTGTTATTAAGAATTTACCTTTTTTAATGAGCGATACTGTTGGGTTTATTAGGAAATTGCCGACACAATTGGTAGATTCTTTTAAAAGCACATTAGACGAAGTTAGAGAAG
>JAADHG010000153.1 GCA_013151975.1 Chlorobiota bacterium
ACGTCTAAAGTTTAAATCTACTTTTAGTATTGGGAGGTTCGTTTAACGGTTTGTATAAACGTCTTTTACGGGATGTAAGATAATTACTTTTTGATTAAGCACGGCATTTAGCAATTCCGAGTGGATTCGGACGTAGTCGAATACGCCGTAATTGCGTTTATACGTTGTTAGTGGCAGTTTTTTCTCTACAAATATTAGCCGTCCAGCTAATCAGTCCGACTGCGTTGTGATTGTGCTGACTTGCGACGAGCGTCTATACTTTTCCAGAATTAGGCAAATCAGAGTTAAGTCCGAAATCGGAATTGTTTTTTCATCGTCGGTATGAACCAAACTTTACTAAACTCCATAGAACAAATAGTCCAATTAGTCCAACCGAAACATATCCGAATAACACTCCAACCAATAAAATGAAACTAAGAAAAAGGGCAATCGATTTAATAGTCCGAATAGATTTTGTGGGTCCAACAGATTGCTTATTGTTTAATAATTGATTCAAATAAATTTCATCAGACTTTTTTAAATAAAAGTCCATTTCGGCTTGGTCAAATCCGTTTTTCTCCATTTCCTTAATAATTTCATTTTTACCAAGTCCTTTTTCTCTTAATGATATGCTGAAGTCGAGCTTATTCATGATTTGTTTTAATTGCTACTAATGTTAAGATATGGATTGTTTCAATTATCTGTATTGTTAATTAAACGAAGATAGTTGTTTTTTCTTACAAAATCAAGTAAGGTATATCCAATTATAAACGACACACAAATAATACTATATTTGGTCTATGCTAAACAAATCGCTTTTTCAATTATATAAATTCCCCATTGTATTGGCGTTTACAAGCCTTTTATTTTATGGGTCGTTTGGGTATGATTTAGAACGTACAGACTATATAAAACTCATTACACTATATGTAGGATTGTTCTTTTTGTTTTATAAACTTATTCAAATTACCAAGCATAATCTTAAGTTCCTCACTTGGGTTGCCTTTATTTTTAGGGCAGTTTTTATTTTAGCAATCCCCAATCTGTCACAAGATTTTTACCGCTTTATTTGGGATGGCCGTATGATTCTGCAAGGTTTCAACCCGTATCTCTATACGCCAGAATCCTTTATTAGCATTGGAGAATTCCCCATTGCTCAAGCACAAGAATTGTATAATGGCATGGAGGCATTAAATGCCAGTCATTATACCAACTATCCACCAATTAATCAGCTATGCTTTGTGATTGCAGGTTTGTTTGCCGGAAAAAGTATTTTAGGTTCAGCTATCGTAATGCGATTACTAATAATTGCTGCCGATTTTGGAATACTCTATTTTGGGAAAAAGCTATTGGCAAAATTGAATATTCCTGTGTATCATATATTTTGGTATATCCTCAATCCTTTTATTATTATTGAACTTACAGGAAACCTGCATTTTGAACCTGTGATGCTTTTCTTTTTAGTGTGGAGTTTACAACTGCTATATTCTGGAAAATGGAAATGGGCTGCAGTTGTTTTTGCCTTATCGGTTTCAGTAAAGTTAATTCCACTCATCTTTTTGCCTTTGTTTTATCAGTGGTTCACTTCGACTTCGCTCAGTGACCAAAAAAAACGAAATGTCATTGCAAACACAAGTGAGAAATCTCATAATTTAGGTTCTTCCACTTCGACTTCGCTCAGTGTCAGAATGACAAAATTGCTTTCCTTTTATGCAATAGTCGGCATTACTACTATAGTATTGTTTCTACCTTTTTATTCTTCAAAATTTGTAACTAATTACACAGAAACGGTTGGGCTTTGGTTTCAAAACTTTGAGTTTAATGCCAGTTTGTATTATATAGCTCGTGAAATTGGTTATGGGTTTAGAGGCTGGAATGAAATTGCCATTATTGGGAAACTGTTTTCTGGAGCTGTGCTCCTGTTTATTTTTATTATCACATTCTTCCGGAAGAATAAATCAATGGTTGAGCTAATCTCTGCTATGCTACTTGTACTGTCGTTTTATTACTTTACTACCACAACTGTACATCCTTGGTATATTGCTACACTCGTTATTTTATCAGTATTTACAAAATACAGGTTCCCCCTAGTATGGAGCTTTGCAATTATATTAAGCTATTTGGCATATGCCAATAGTAACAACACTGAAAATTTGTGGATTATAGGTTTAGAATATGTAATTGTTTATGGTGTATTTATTTGGGAAGTATTTTTAAAAAAGACGTTTCGACTACGCTCAACGTGACTAAAAAATCCTAATCAACTAGCTTTTTAACTTAAATATATAGATTAATCGCCAAATACAATCATAAAACGCATTGTCAGTCTGAGCCTGTCGAAGACGAACCTCGTTTATCTGGATGCCCAAATTCAGTATAATTTTTTGAAAATTCTACTAAGTCTTGCCAGTTTTCGTTTATTAGTGCTTCTTTTTTACGTCTAGTCCAGCCTTTAATCTGCTTCTCAATAGATATTGCTTCTGTTGGATTTGTGCATTGTAAATACCAAGCTAATGAAATTGGTAATCTTGTTGATGTATAAGTAAATTTACTCGTTTTACCTTGATGCTGAATAAGTCGCCTTTCTAAATCATTGGTCATACCAACATAATAAGAGTCATCTGAACACAGTAATATGTATACATAGTAAAATTTCATCTAAGCTATTTTACGCTTCGACAGGCTCAGCGTGACATAAAGGTAACAATTAGCACACTAAAAATCATATTGAAAGTACACAAAAGCATACATATACATGAAAAGACAATCTTAAAAACGTATTGTCAGTCTGAGCTTGTCGAAGACGCTCAAGACAGGCTTTGTCGAAGACGAATCTACAACATCTTCAAATTATTAACCTCTTGTTCTGTAAGGTGTTTCCAATGACCACGAGGGATATCTTTCTTGGTGAGTTCTGCAATCATAACACAATCCAAACGAATAATATTGTAGTTTAAGTGTTCAAAAATTGTACGTATAATCGTGTTTCCTGTATTTTTTATTTTAAGCCCTATTTCTTTTTTTGGTGCTTTGTCAATATAGCTTATATCTTCAACTGCAATTTCTTTGCCTTCAATTTTAAAACCTTCTTTAATCTTTTTTAGGTCTTCAAACTTTAAGTTCTTATCTAATTCTAAATGAAACAATCGTGCAACACCATTCTTAGAATTGGTAAACTTTTTGGTAATTACATCATCGTTCGTAAACAGTAATAATCCTGTTGAGTTTCTACCCAAACGTCCAATTGGTTTAATTCTCGAATTAGTAGCGTTGGCAACCAAATCCATAACAGTTCTTCCTTTGCCTTCGCTAGTTGTAGTAGCAAATCCTTTGGGTTTATTGAGCAATACATAGGCTTTCTTTTCAGGAGAAATTCGTGAGCCATCAAAACGTACTTCATCTTCCAGTTTTACCTTATAACCCATTTCAGTTACCACTTTACCATTTACTGTGACACTACCAATAGAAATGTGCATATCTGCATCACGACGTGAACAAATTCCTGAATTCGCGATGTATTTATTCAAACGCATTTCGTCTGGATTAGCATTGACTTTTTGAGGTGCTTTCTTTCTTATTGGAGCATCCCGATAGCTATTGGGACTTTTTGTATAACTTTTTTTGTAGCCACTATTAGTACCACGTCCAGAAGTTTTTCCTTTACCTTTATGTTCTCTCTGTTTGCTCATCGCAATAAAATTTTTGCAAAGGTAATCAAAGCCTTTGGCTTTCAAGCACCAAAAGCCTAAATAATAAATTTCAAGTTAGAATTTAGATATTTGTTATTTAGAATTTTTGAATTCTTTAAATTCGACTGTAGATTGACGTTCTCTGTTGACAATGAGCTTGGTAACATCTGGACGAGAATAATGCCCAACAGGGTCAAAATTTTGTCGCTCTTCTAAAACACGATTAAAATCGATAGTTTGCAGGATTAGACCTTCTTTAAGTAATACTGGCTCTAAAATCCATTCCCCATCTGGTCCAGCAATACAACTACCACCATTGGCTAAAACATCAGGTGATTTCTCTAATATTTTTTCTAAATGTGGTGTTCCTTCAGGAAAATCGTTCTTATTCATAAGTGAAGATACAGATACCACAAACGAACGTGATTCTCGCGCAATAAAACGTGTAATGTCTTTTGTGTTATGGTCGCTCCCTGGCCAAACTGCAATATGCAAATCTTCGCCTAAACCATACAATGCTGTTCTTGGAAGTGGCATCCAGTTTTCCCAACAATTGAGTCCGCCAACAGTAAATTGCTTGAGTGGATGTACTTGCAAACCGTTACCATCTCCAGGAGACCATGTTAAACGTTCGTCGTATGTAGGCTGTAATTTTCGGTGTACCGATTTAATTTCTCCTTCCTGATTAATATATACCAAAGATGCATAAATACTATGTCCACCACGATTTTTGGCACGTTCTATTATGCCCAAATAAATAGCAATGTCATGCTCTTTTGAAAGTTTGCAAATGCTATCCAATTCTCCAGCTTCTATCTGAATAGAATTCCTTACATAATGCGCATGTAATTCTTTGTTTACTTTTTTATCCCATTCGGCTCCTCCGGTTAAGGCCAACCAAAATGGATACCCAGGAATTAAGCCTTCACCAAAAACAATGAGTTCACAATTTTGTTTTGCGGCATCTAAAATAGATTGTTCTACTTTTTGAAGCGTAGCCACTTTATCTAACCACACAGGTGAAATTTGTGCTAAAGCAATTTTGAGTGTATTGTCCATTATAAAATTCGGTTTAAAAGTAAATCAGTATTAATTAATAAAATGCTAAACACACCCGCAACAATGATAAACTTTAAAATATTGTGTAAAATTAAATACTGTGATTTACTATTTGATTTCCACAATAAAAGTAAGAAGATAGCAAGTAAAACAACACTTAAAAAAAAGAAATAATTCATCCTACCAATATTAAAATTAAAAATTAGCAAATAGGCTGGAATCAATGTTAATATGGAGAGTAAAGTGAGCATTGTTTTTGATGTTCTTTCACCATAAACTATTGGTATTGTTCTGTAATTAAGTGCCAAATCGCCTTTAATATTCTCAAGGTCTTTAGTGAGTTCTCGCATGGCAATTATTAAAAATAAGAACATGGCATGAACAAAAATTACAGTTTCAAAATTTTTGTAATAAATAAATACTGCAAAAAAAGGTGTAATGGTTAAAATGGCTGAAGTTAAATTTCCTATTACTGGTATTTTTTTTAGCTTATGCGAGTAAAACCATATACCAAAAATGTACAATGAGAAGAAAATTACTGCTCTAAACGATACATAACTCGCCATGATAGCTGCCAAGAAATTAAGCACAAAATAAAACACCAATTTTGTATTCTGACTCACTAATTTATCCAACATTGATTTTTGTGGACGATTGATTAGATCCTTTTCTGAATCGTAAAAATTATTGATGATATATCCTGCTGCAATAGTTGCTGAAGAAGCTAAAACCAACATCAATAAATTTAAATCGAAAATAACCTCTCCAAGTGATTTGTTATGTGCCAAAATGTATATGGAAGATAGATATTGGGCAATTACTATAATTAAAATATTATACCCACGAACCACAGAAAACATGCTGAAAAACTTGAGTAATACATGTTTTTGTTTTCGAGATAGCATTTGAATAAATTTGATGAGATCCTGAACCACACTTCGACTTCGCTCAGTGTAAAAGTTCAGGATGACAGTAAAATTAAAAATTATAAACCACTTCTAATTTATAGCCAGCAAGCGATTGTTTTGCGCGATTTATATCTTCGGTAAAGCCAAGTATATAACCGCCACCACCAGAACCACAAAGTTTTAAATAATATTCATTGGTTTCAATACCTTTTTTCCAAAGTTCATGAAACTGTTTTGGTATCATTGGTTTAAAATGATTCAATACTACTTTAGATAATTGCTTTGTATTACTAAATAAGGATTTAATATCGCCTTTCAGGAAATCTTCCACACAAGCATCTGTATGTTTAATAAATTGATTTTTTAACATTTTACGGAAGCCTTCTTGCTTCATGTTTTCCATAAAAATGCGTACCATTGGTGCTGTTTCACCAATAATACCACTATCTAATAAAAATACAGCTCCTTTGCCTTCTTGTTTCTGAGAAGGGATTCCTGTAGCTTCAATATGATCTTTAGAGTTGATTAAAATTGGTATACTTAAATAACTATTTAAAGGATCTAAACCAGAAGATTTGCCATGAAAAAAAGCTTCCATTTCAGAAAATATTTCTTTTAGCTTTAATAGCTTTTCTCTAGTTAAATTCTCTAATACTGTAATTTTATCTTGTGCGTATTTATCATAAATGGCAGCCACCAAAGCACCGCTACTCCCAACACCATACCCTTGTGGGATAGACGAGTCAAAATACATGCCTGAAGCAACATCGCTTTTTAAAGTATCAATATCAAAAGACACAAGGTTTGTACCAATGCTTTCAAGATGAGTGATAAACTTTTTTAAATTCTCATTAGATTTTATTGCCTCTTTTGAAGGGTTTTCATCTTTCTTTAAAGCACCATTATAAAAATTATAGGGAATTGATAAACCTTTGGAATCTTTGATAATTCCGTATTCTCCAAAGAGTAATATTTTTGAATAAAAAAGTGGTCCTTTCATTTACATTTTTTGTCATTCCCACGAAAGTGGGAATCTTTTAATTGGTTAACTATATTGTGGATTCCGTATCAAGTACGGAATGACAACTTAAAGCTGCTTAGCTCCGAAACCTATTCTGTCACAAATATAGTGACCATTTTGGCAATGTGCAACTAATTCATTTTGAATGAATTTCAAAACTAAATCAGCCTCTTTTTCTGGATATAATACATGTACATTTGCACCAGCATCTAATGTAAAACACACATTAGATGCTGTTTGTTGTCTAAACTTCCAGATTTTATTAATAATCTCTAATGTATTTGGTTTCATTAAAATAAAGTAAGGCACGCTTGTCATCATCATCGCATGAAGTGTTAGTGCTTCACTTTCAATAATTTCAATGAATGTCTTTAAATCTCCTGTTTTAAAAACGCCTATTAATCTAGAGAGGTTGTCTTGCGCTTGTACAAAACGTTGTTCAGCAAACGGATGATTATGCATAAGATTATGACCAATGGTACTACTTACTTGTTTTTCGCCCTTATCAACCAATAAAATGGTATCCTGATAATTCTTAAAATTCTCATGCACTTTATAAGGATATTTAATTCCAAATAAATCCGAACTTTCCTCAATGTCACTATGATTTCCCCAGACAATGAGATTACCTTCAATGCTTCTACAAGCACTTCCTGAACCTAATCGTGCTAAAAATGATGCTTTTTTGGTGAAGAACTCATCAGTCATCTCTGGATTTAATTCTTTTTCAATACTCATCAAGCATAATGCTAAAGCACTCATTCCTGAAGCTGATGATGCAATGCCCGAACTATGTGGAAAAGAATTTGAAGTTTCTATTTTAAAATCGGTCGGAGAGGCGATCATCGAACGGCT
>JAADHG010000075.1:0-2820 GCA_013151975.1 Chlorobiota bacterium
ATCAAAACTAGCAGTAAAAAATTCTTCGTCTAATTTTTTATTGTTATTCATAATAGTTACATCATAATGTCTCTCTAGTTGTTTTATAATAAACTAACTAAAAAAAATTACAGTATGGTATAAAAAAACTTATAAACTAAAATAAAATCAAAGAAGACTATTATCCTCAAAATTTATACTTTTAAATAACTATAAAAAGGATAAAAAAAACCGGAAAATGCTCGAACATTTCCCGATTTAAGACATGATTAATAATATTAACCAATTAATTCATTACA
Source organism: Chlorobiota bacterium (assembly GCA_013151975.1). Classification (GTDB taxonomy): domain Bacteria; phylum Bacteroidota; class Bacteroidia; order Flavobacteriales; family Flavobacteriaceae; genus JAADHG01. The sequence goes on from JAADHG010000075.1 coordinate 279, forward strand.
AAAATATGAAAAATCTATTTAAGCAAAAGAGTTTTTACTCTTTTAAACTAAAATTCGATTTAAAAATGAAGATTACTACATTATTACTAATAGTTTCTTTCTTCAATCTTTATGCAAATGATTCTTATGCTCAAAAAACTAAGATTTCGTTACATATGGAAAACGTAACTATCGAAAATGTTTTATATGAAATAGAATCCCTCAGTGATTTTAAGTTTATGTACAATGATAGTGAAGTAGACTATAAAAAGAAAGTTACTGTTGTAGCAAAACGAGAACGTATTTCTTCTATTTTAACTGAAATGTTTTCAAATTCTAATGTAACCTTTGAAGTATTTGAAAAGCAAATTATTTTAAAAATCAATCCCTTAAAAAATCAAGACAAAATATCTACTACAAAAGAAGTAGAAATTGTTCAAGAAAGAGAAGTAACTGGAGTTATAACTGATATTAACAACCAACCATTATTAGGAGTTAACATTACTGTAGAAGGAACTACAACTGGAGCAGTATCAGACTTTGATGGTAACTATAGTATAAATGTTAGCTCAAACGATGCTGTATTAGTGTTTACCTACATTGGTATGAAAACCGTACGTAGAACCGTAGGAGAAAGCAATACTGTAAATGTTTTAATGGAAGATGATGACCAATCTTTAGACGAAATTATCATTACTGCAACTGGTGCTCGTAAAAGAGTTGAAATGGGTAACTCAATAGCGACATTAAATGTGACAAACGATGTAAAAGAACGTCCTATAAATAATATTGCCGATCTTCTTCAAGGTCAAGCAGCTGGTGTATCAATTGGAAGTAGCGGTGGATCTGTAGGAATGGGTTCAAGAATTAGAATTAGAGGATCTAATAGCGCTTCTTTATCAAACGAACCTGTAATATATGTTGATGGTATTTTAATAAATAGTCAAGCCAATTCAATCTCTTTTGAAACTGGAGGACAATCTCCTTCAAGATTAAATGATATAAATCCAGAAGATATTGAGTCTATTGAAATCATAAAAGGTCCTTCAGCAGCTACACTTTACGGTTCTATTGCTGCAAATGGTGTAATTAGAATTACTACCAAAAAAGGTAGAGCTGGTGAACCAAGATGGTCAGCATTTTTAGAAAGTGGTTTGGTGGAAGATGTTATTACCTATCCAAAAAACTATCAAGCTCTTGACGCGGCTGGAAATCCAGGTTTTAACTTTGATGCTGGTACTGGTGGAACATTTGTTCATAGTACAGTAAACTCTTTTCAACCTTTAAATGATCCTCGTACATCACCTTTCCGTACTGGTCAATCTATAGGTGCTGGATTAAGTGTATCAGGAGGTAACGAAAATTTAACTTACTATTTATCAGGTAGTTTTACTGATAGTGAAGGTGTTTTACCAGTAAGTAACATTAGAAGAACAAATTTTAGAGGTAATTTTGGAACTCAAATTACAGACAAACTAAAAGTAAATTTAACTACTGGTTTTGCAAATAGTAATCTTGAATTACCATTAAATGACAACTTTGCTTTAGGTTTAATGGGACAAGGTCTTAATGGTAGTGCTACTATTAATGCAAATGATGGTTGGGGAGAATTTACACCAGCCGAACTATTTACAATTGATACTAGACAATTTATAAATAGATTTACTACAGGTTTAGAAGCGATTTGGGAACCAACTGAAAAAATAAATGTTCGTATTGCTGGAGGTCTCGATTTTACTTCTAGATGGGATACACAATTTTTCCCAACAGGAGAAGCTCCTGCATTCTTAAATTTTGATGAAGGTGCTCGTTTCTCTAATAGATTTAATAGTTTTGTTTACACATTTGATGGTGTAGGATCTTACAAAACTAATTTTTCTGAAAACATTACATCTCGTACATCAGTTGGTGTACAATATTTAAAAACCTTATCTGAAGGAACACTTACAACAGGATTACAGTTGGTTGCTGGTAGTAATTCTATTGCTGGTGCAGCAATAACTACAAGTAACGAGCAAACTGCAGAGCAAATTACAGTTGGTGCTTTTATTGAAGAACAAGTAGGATTTAATGATAAACTGTTTATAACTGGTGCTATTCGTACAGATAGAGGAAGCTCATTTGGATCGTCCTTCAAATCGGTTTATTACCCTAAATTAAGTGCGTCTTGGTTAGTTTCAAACGAAGAGTTTTTTAATAAAAGTGATAAAAACTGGATTAATTCATTACGATTAAGAGGCGCTTGGGGTGCTTCAGGTGTACAACCTGGTACCAATGATGCTTTACGCTTTTTTAATCCAATTGCAGCAACTGTTAATGGACAAAATGTTACAGGAGTCTCTATTGGTGGCGTAGGAAATTCTGATTTGAAACCTGAACGTTCTGAAGAATTTGAATTTGGAGCAGATTTAAAGTTATTCTCAAATCGAGTAGGTCTAGACCTAACATATTTTAATAAACAAACTGAAGATGCATTAATCTTTAGACAGTTACCTCCTTCTCTTGGTGTTGGTGCTGGTCGTTTTGAAAATTTAGGCTCTGTTAAAAATACTGGAATAGAAAT
>JAADHG010000075.1:2839-16167 GCA_013151975.1 Chlorobiota bacterium
GAATTATTGAAAAAGAAAATTTCTACTTTGACCTAGATATTGTCGGCTCTTTTATTGATACTGAACTTACGAAATTAGGAGAAGGGATTCAGCCAGTAATTTTTGGTGTACAAAGACACGTAGAAGGTTATCCCTTAGGAGGATATTGGGACGAAGAATATACTTTTAGCGATGCCAATGGAGACGGTTTTATTAGCCAAAGTGAAGTTCAAGTAGGTGAAACCGTTTATTTAGGAACTCCTTTTGCTACAACTGATATCACATTTTCTCCATCAATAGGTTTATTTGATAATGCTCTTGTTATAAGAGGGTTATTAAACTATAAAGGTGGACAAAAACTTTTTAATAATACCGGAGCGTGGAGAAACGGAAATAGTAATACCCAAGAATTAAACGATCCTAATGCATCACTGGCTGGACAAGCTAGAGCAGTTGCTTCAAAATTCTTAGGTACAAATGCTGGGTATATTGAAGATGCTTCCTTTTGGAGATTGAGAGAAGTCTCAGTAACTTACAATCTACCTCAAGCACTTTCTAGTAAAATAGGTTTTGCACGAACCAGTCTAACATTATCTGGTCAAAATCTAGGTGTGTGGACTGATTATTCTGGTCTTGATCCAGAAATTAGTTCAACTGGACAAACTAATTTTGTTACACAAGAATTTCTTAGTCAACCTCCTATTCGTTCATGGAAGATTCGTTTAAATCTCTCATTTTAACAACTAAATTATTTAACAATAATAATGATATACTCGAATTATGAAAAAATTAATAAAAAATAGAAATATATTTAGAAGTTATCAAGGACTAATTTTAGTTAGCTTTTCATTACTTCTCGCTCTTGGAACAATATCCTGTGATAAATTGGTTGAAGTTACCGATCCAGATATTGTTACACCTGAATCTCTTAATAGTGAAGCAGGTATACAGACACTTAAAGCTGGATCCTTAGGAGATTTTGCAGTTGCTATGAGTGGTTCTGCAGCAGGACATGGTGCAACAACTGGATTAATAACAATGAGTGCACTAATGGCTGATGAATATGATTATTCTGGTACGTTTCCAACACGTAGAGAAGCTGATACTAGGATTCTACAAAACATTAATGGTTCTATGGATAGAATCTATTCTAACATCCATAGAGCACGAGCTGGTGCCGAAGCTACTATAGATTTAGCTCAGGGCTTTGGTGGTGTTCCAGAAGTAGAAAGTGAAATGCAAAGTATTGTAGGTTACGCTTATGTTATGTTTGCTGAAACTTTTTGTGGTGGTGTTCCTTTTAGTAAAGTTCCATCAGATGGTGGAGATATTATCTTAGGAGAGCCTTTAACACAAACAGAAATGTTTACTGCTGCAATTACTTGGTTTGACCAAGCAGCCGCTAGTAGTAGTGGTAACACTAATTTAGCTAATTTAGCTCGCGTAGGAAAAGCTCGTGCTCTACTAGGCTTAGGACAAATTTCGGCTGCTGCAAATGAGGTGGCATCTGTTCCTACAGATTTTGTTTACAACATAGAACATTCTATTAATAGTAGAAGACAAGAAAACGGAATTTACATTATGACTACCGTTCGTCGTCAATTTTCAATTGCTGACGGCAAAGGTGGAAATGGTATAATGTACCGTTCAGCAAATGACCCTCGTGTTCCTTGGGATGGAGGTACTGCCTTTGGACAAGATGATATTACATTATATTATAATCAATTAAAATATACAGATGAAAATGCATCTGTTGCCTTGGCTTCAGGGATTGAAGCACGTTTAATTGAAGCTGAAGCAGCAGCAGATTCAGATAATGCATCTGGAACTCAAGGAATACATAATACGCTTCGTGCAACTATGAGTCTTCCTGCTTTAGATTTTTCTGGTTTAACTGGTGATGCACTAATGTTAGCACATATGGAAGAACGCGCTTTTTGGCTCTATAGCACAGGTCATCGTCATGGTGATTTAAGACGTCTTGTTGATGTTTATGGTATGCAAGCATCAGATGTGTTTCCATGGGGACCATATTTTAAAGGCGGAAGCTATGACACTAATCTCAAGTTTCCAGTTCCTCAATCTGAGGCTAATAATCCCAACTACGTTGGATGTTTAGATTAAGTAAAGGAACTATTTTATAATTATTTTTGATTAAAAAGAGGTTTGAAAGAACCTCTTTTTTTATTTATAAACAAAACTTATTTATATTAAATTTGGTATCCTAATTACTAATCATGTCAGAAAATCAAAATACTTATCACAATTTAGGTTCAATTCGCTTTTCCGTTTTATCATTATTGTTTTTTTTATCAGGAACAGCAGGATTAATACTACAGGTTGTTTGGATGTATCGTTTAGGCTTGATTTTTGGAAATGCAGCTTATGCTACAGCTGCCACTCTCTCCGCTTTCTTTCTTGGGTTAGCAATAGGTGGTTGGTTTTTAGGGAATGCTTCATCTAAATTTAAACGTCCTCTTTCTGCATATGGATTTATTGAAATTGGTATTGCTTTAACAGCATTATTATTAATTCCTGGTATTGAATTTTATGAAGCTCATTACGCTTCAATAGTTACATTTATTGATGGTCAACGAAATTTACTAACGTTATTAAAATTTGTTTTTAGTATTATCCTTCTTCTATTTCCAACGGTATTAATGGGAGGTACATTTCCTGTTTTAGCACAATTTATAGGAAGAGAAAAACGCCAACTTGTTAATAGAGGTACTATTCTATATTCAGTAAATACTTTAGGGGCTGCAATTGGAGCTTTTATCGCTGGCTTTTTTCTCATTTCAAAGTTTGGTGTAAATTATACTTACAACTTTGCAATTATACTAGTTTTGAGTATTGGTATTATTGCAATAATAATGGATAGGTTTTCAATTGGAAGTAAAAAAACAGTTATACAAAGTAAAGACATTGAAGATAATGCATATATAAAAAAACCTCTTAAAAAATCAGACTCCCATAACATTAACTATTTTCAATTTAAAATATTGGCGTTTTCTTCTGGTTTACTGGCACTCTCTGCAGAAACCATTTGGACTAAAATGTTTGCACAAGTATTACAAAATTCGGTATATTCTTTCTCTGCGATTTTAGTCATATTTCTTTTGGCATTAGGAATCGGTGGGTTTTTATCTCATGTTCTGGCAAAATCATCGCTAAATACAAAATCTGTATTATTAACACTCCTAATCTTAGGAGCAATTTTGGTAGGTTTTTCACCTTACATTTTTAATATATTAACTGATGGTCTAGGATACATTGCGCCAAGTGCTTCTTGGATTACTTATCTTAAAGCAGTATTTAAACTCAGCTTTCTAGTTGTATTTTTTCCAACAGTAATTTTTGGGGCAGTTTTTCCTTTTTTATTAAAAGCATCTCCAGCTTTAAACCAAGCTCCAGGTAAATTTGTTGGTAGATTGGTGTTATTCAATTCTATAGGAAGTACCATTGGACCAATTATTGTTGGATTTATATTACTTGATACCATAGGTATTTGGTCGAGCATAAAAATTATTGCCATTATGTATGGTGTTTTAGCTCTATATATGGCATTTATATTTAACAATAAAAATATAAAAAGATGGCTATTGTTACCACTTATTATATTAATTGGCATAACTACAATGGCAAATCCGCCTCTTGTTAAATTAGAAAAAGGAGAGAAAATTATACAAATGTGGCAATCTACTGACGGTGTTGTCTCTATTGTGAAAACAGGTAAAAATATTCAAATGCGCTTGGATAATTTTTATGTGCTTGGAGATTCTCGCTCTATACTTGTTGAGCAAATGCAAGGACATATTCCTCTTTTAATTCATCCAAAACCATCAAAAACATTATTTTTAGGAATGGGTACAGGCATTACCGCTGGTGCTTCGCTAAGTCATGATGTAGAACGTGTAGTAGTTGTTGAATTAGTTTCTAATGTTATTCCAGCAGCAAAACGTTATTTCTCGCCTTGGGCTAATAATCTTTTTAATGATAAGCGTGTTGAAATTATTGCTGATGATGCTCGCAATTTTTTACTTGGTACAAATGAAAATTTTGATGTTATTGTTGGAGATCTTTTTACACCTTGGCATGCAGGAACAGGAAGTCTTTATACCGTTGAGCATTTTAAACAAGCTAAGAAACATCTAAATAAAGGGGGTATATTTGCCCAATGGCTTCCTCTCTATCAACTCACTCCTGAAAGTTTTGAAATTATCTCTAAAACATTTGCCACAGTATTTCCCGAAGTAACTTTATGGCGTGGAGATTTTTCTGGATCTCGTGCAAGCATTGTTTTAATAGGTCAAGAAAAAGGGTCTAAATTAAACCAAGAGGTTATTAAAAAAAATATTAAAAATGTTATTGGTGTAGCTAAAAATGGTTCAAATAATATTACTGATCATATGGTTGGTCTATTTTATTTAGGAAACTTAAGTGCCATACAAAATCGCCTAATAAACGTTGAAATAAATAATGACAACTCTAGATCTATAGAATTTAAAGCACCTATTTTATCACAGCAAGCAAATGCAGGTCAGGACACATATATAGTTAAAGATGAATTGTTTAATCTTTTTAAAATGCTAAATACAAATCTTCCTGCTGATAAAGATCCATACCTCACTGAATTACCAGTAAACGAAATTAAGTATATAGAAGTTGGTTTGAAATACTTTCGCTATCTGCAACTAATCAAAGAAGGAAAAGAAAATGATGCTAATATTCTCCTTAAACAAATTAACCTTTTGGCTCCAAACTTTTTAAATAAAAATCAAGAATCTCAATAAATTGTATTAATTCTAACAAAAAATAAATAAAATCATTTCTTCTTCTAATCAATTAATACACAATAACATTAAAACTTTACATTTAATCTAAATTTTTTTTTATAGTTAGGCATAAAACTATATATTAGCAATACAAGATTATTTAATCTTTTATTATTTTAACCTTTTTTGCCTATGAAATCTTTACTTTCGTTGAGTCTTTTAATGCTAATTTCATTTAGTACATTTTCTCAAAATCCCATAATAATTCCGGGTACCATTGAAACAACAAACATAAATTTAAACCTACAAAATGGTACGTTTCAATTTTTTCCAGGACAAAACACAACAACTATGGGAGTTAATGGTCCCGTACTTGGGCCTACATTAATTATGAACCAAGGTGATAATGTAAATATTAATGTTACCAATAATTTAGGACAAGAAACAACAATACATTGGCATGGTATGCATATTGCACCATCTAATGATGGTGGGCCTCATACAGTAATAGGAATAGGACAAACATGGAACCCACAATTCCAGGTTATGGATAAGGCGAGTACATATTGGTACCACCCGCATCTTCACCTTCGTACTGATGAACATGTTAGCAAAGGTATATCTGGATTCATTATTGTAAGAGATGCCGATGAGGCTGCCCTAAATCTACCCAGAACTTATGGTGTGGATGATATCCCATTAGCTGTACAAACAAAATCATTTGACAGTAGTTTTCAAATTTTAAGTAATGTAAATGACGATGATGTGCTAATGGTTAATGCTACTATAGATGCTCAACTGGATGTTCCGGCACAAGTAGTACGATTAAGAATTTTAAATGGATCGTCTCAACGCAAATTTAATTTTGGGCTTTCTGGAAATATGACCTTCTACCTTATTGGAACAGATGGTGGTTTGTTAGCTGCGCCTCTAGCATTAACAAGATTACCTTTATCCCCAGGAGCAAGAGCTGAGATTTTGGTTGATTTTACTGGATTAACAGTAGGGCAAACTATTAATTTAATGAGTTATGCTTCTGAATTTTCGAATGGTGTTTATGGAGCAACCAATCCTGGAAATAATCCATCAATGGTATTGGATGGCTATTATCCAAACACAATGAATGGAACCGATTTTAATGTGCTTAGAATGGATGTTGTTGCTCAAACAGCTAGTCCTGTAACATCAATCCCAGCAAGTCTAGTTGCTGCCACTCCAATTCCTGAGGGTAATTCAAATCTAACAAGACCCTTTACTTTTACGCCAGTTACTGGTGGAGTAAATCAACTAAACGGATATTTTGCTATAAACAATGCAACTTTTGATATGAATGTGATAAATGAAACTGTACCTTTTAATAATACTGAAATATGGACATTTCAAAATAATTCAGCAATAACTCATCCATTTCATGTTCATGATGTACAGTTTTATATTTTAGATATAAATGGAAACCCTCCTCCTGCTTACCTTCAAGGTAGAAAAGATACTTTTTCTGTGCCTGCTGGCGGAAGTGCTAGATTTATTACGAAGTTTACAGACTTTTTTGATGCTACTGTTCCTTACATGTATCATTGTCATATGTTAAAGCATGAAGATGCGCTCTTTGGTATGATGGGACAATTTTTAGTAGTAGATTCAACAGCTAGTATTAAAGATGTAGAGTTATCTGATTCAGTACTGTTATTTCCAAATCCATCAAAAGACGCTTTCATGACCATTGAATTGAAACAAAATACTGAACATATTTTAGCGTATTCTATAATTAATCAATTAGGGCAAGTAGTTTCTCATAACGATATTGAAGGTAATAGATTAGTTAACTCCTACTCTTTCCCAATTTCAAAATTGGCACATGGGCAATATTTTATTAAAATATTTACTGAAACTCAAATAATCACAAAAAAGTTTATTAAGAATTAATCGAAGGTTCTTATGCCGTATTTTCCATTACCAAAAATGGAATATCAATTTTAAACGCAAAGGTTTCTACAAGATGTTTGGTAAATAAACGTTCTAAAAATGAATGTTTTTTATTCATCATTGCTAACATTTTTATCTCATTAGAGTTTAGATAATCTTGAATAGTTTTAAAAATATCTTTGTTAGATAAGTCAATGAATTCATGTGCTGCATTTCTAAAACAAGCATCTAAAAGTGCCTTATTATTTTCCTGATCTTGAGACAAATCGTTCTTATTTGCAAGATGTAAAATATCTATTTTAGAATTGTATAGACCTAGTATATCAACTAAAGGTTTAAGGTCTTTCTTATTGTATAATGTTGCGTAGTTTGAAGTAAACGCAATACGTTCTAACCCTTTAAAAGCACATCCATTAGGAATTGCTAAAACTGGTGTATTACAACGCTGCATAACTCTAACTGTATTGCTTCCAAAGATTACCTTTTCTGCTCCTGAAGCACCTTTTGTACCCATTACAATTAAATCTATATGCCTCGTTTCACAGATTTGATTTATCCCATCAATAAAATTATCATAATCTACAATAGAATGAAATTGATGCAGATTATTCGCATATTTTTTTTCTACTTTAATAATAATATTCTTAATCGATTTTATCGCTGCATCTATCAATGTTTGATAAATCGTTGCAGATGATGACATGGTCATTAAATCATCCGACACAAACGAGGAAGCTTTTTGGATATTAATTATGTAGAACTCGCAAGGTTCTCTCTTAAATAATTCCAAAGCATAATCTATTGCATTCACATTCAGTGAATTTGTAGAAAAATCTGTTGGCAATAATATGGCTTTCAAAGACATAAAATTAAAATTAGTACATTACCAAATGTAATATTCTTATTAGAAAAAAAATATGATAAATATCAGTTGTAAAAACTTAAACCTTTAAAATTATTAGCATCTTACTGTAAAGCATTGTATTTTCGGTATAATATATGCTATATTTTACGTTATAATTTATAAACCCAATTCTGTATGTTACGCATTTTTATAACGCTCATTCTATTTACCTCAGTCACAATTCAAGGTCAAAACAACACTATTGCAGCAGGTGAAAAACTAATATTTACAGCATCTTATAACATGTCTGGTCTGTTAACTGACTTGGCTCAAGTTACCATGGAAACAAGTGCGGTAAAAACTTCAAAAAACACATTATTAAGACTTAAATGCAAAGCTAGAACTTATACTAAATGGGATAATTTTTTCAAGATTAACGATTTATACGAAAGTTATGTAAGTCCAAATTCATTAAAACCTTATTTGTACAAAAGAGAAATTAATGAAGGTAATTATTACAAATTTATGAAGTACACCTATAACCATAAATCTCAAACTGTAAAAAGTCTAAAACGCAAAAGAAGAAAAGATGGTACATTTTGGGAAGAAAATAAAACGCTAAATATAGGTAGCAAAACTTTAGATTTAGTGACTACATTATACCAAATTCGTAATTTAGATATCGCAAAGACAACTATTGGCAGTAGTGATGCATTTCCAGTATTATTAGATAATGAAGAACATATAATTAGAATAACGCTACTAGGAAAAGAAACCATTGACACCAAAATAGGAAAAAAAGAGTGTTACAAACTAGCCATTTCAATGAATGCAGATAATATATTAAAAGGGAGCAATAGTAACCTTTTATGGCTAACAGCCGATGCCAATAAAATTCCCGTATATGCCAAATTTAAAATTGCTGTTGGTAGTGGTGAATTAAGAATACAAAGTGCAACAGGTTTAAAACATTAATAGTTATGAGACAGTTATTTATAATTTTGAGTTTAATTTTTGCTGCACTTGGCTTGGTGCTTTCTGTTTTGCCTTTTGGTATGATTGCATTAATCCCAATAATAGCGGCATTTATTTTTGGGCTTATAGCCTTTAGAATTTCAAAAAAGAGTAACAAGAGTACCAAAATAATTAAAGCAATTTTATTAGTTGTAATTATTTCGCTCTGTATCTCAATTTATCGTTCGGTTTTTGAAACTAATGTTATTGAAGATGATGATATCGAGACCATTAAAAAAGAAAAGCAATCAGATCAAGAATCAATTGATGAATTAGAGTCCTTGGAGATTGAAAATTAGCAATATTTTCACTTTATTTGTCTGGCTATTAATTTCTTATTAAATGAAAATTTTACTGTACACCACAGCATTGGTATTTGTTGGATCTTGTGCCACACTAAGCCATAAAGAAAAAATTCAAGCATTAAAGGACAATATTGAAATCTATCAACCCTCTAACCTAAAAACTTACGCAAATACCATTACTGCAAGTGAGTTAAAAGAACATTTATATATTTTCTCTTCGGATAGCTTAGAAGGGAGACTTGTAGGTTCAATAGGGCAAAAAAAAGCAGTTAAGTATCTTAAAGACTATTATATTAATGAAGGTATAGCATCTCCCTTTGGCGATTCTAGTTACTACCAAAGTATACCAAAATCTTACTTAGGAGATGATTATAATGATTCAGAAAATGTTTTAGCATTTATAAAAGGTACAGAGAAACCCGATGAAATTATTATTATTTCTGCGCATCTTGACCATAAAGGCATCGATAAAAAAGGTAACATTTATAATGGTGCTGACGATAACGCTTCAGGTACTTCTGCATTACTAGAAATAGCACAAGCCTTTAAAGAAGCAAAAAAGAATGGCTTTGGCCCAAAAAGAAGTGTTTTATTATTACACCTTACCGCTGAAGAAATAGGATTACAAGGGTCACGATTTTATACTGAAAATCCCGTGTTTCCGCTAGAGAATACAGTAGTCGACTTAAATATTGACATGATTGGGCGTGTGGATAAATCACACCTAAACAATCCAAACTATATCTATATTATTGGTGCTAATAGATTAAGTACAGAACTTCATTATTTATCTGAAGCTATCAACGATTCCTTTTTTCATTTTGAATTAAACTATAGATACAATGCCGAAAATGAACGCAATCGCTACTATTTTAGATCCGATCACTACAATTTTGCAAAGCATAATATTCCAGTTATATTTTATTTTAATGGCGTACATGAAGATTACCATCAAACAACTGACACTCCTGATAAAATAAATTTTCAATTACTTGAAAAGCGTGCCCGTTTAATATTTAGTACAGCATGGCAACTGGCAAACCAAAAAGAGCGCATAATTGTAGACAAGTCTTAACAACTGTTCTTTATGTTAATATGTGTTAAAAGAATCTTCAAAAACTAGTCTCATATGTTTTTTTTGTAATATCGCAAATCACTAAACAAAACATTTTTACTAAAATGAAAAAATTACTACTCATTCTTACAGTAGCATCACTCTTTTTTTCTTGTAATAAAGGAGTCTCGCAAGAAGACATTACAGGTTATGCAAGTTCAATTACTTCTGATGAATTAAAAGAAATGCTTTACACTTACGCCTCTGATGAATTTGAAGGTCGTGAGACTGGAGAACCTGGACAAAAAAAAGCGATTGAATACATAAAAAATCAATATGTGAAACTTGGAATACCTTCAGTAATTGGCAATGGAAATTATTTTCAAGAAATACCATTACACATAGTAAAAACACCTAATGTTAACATGAATGTTAATGGAACTTTATTTAATTATTTTGAAGATTTTATTTCATTAACTGATGGTTCTACAGCAACTTTTTCTACCAATGAAGTTATTTTTGCAGGCTATGGAATAGATGATGAAAATTATAACGACTATAAAAATCTTGATGTAAAAGGAAAAATTGTTGTCATAAAAGGTGGTGAACCAAAAGATAAAGATGGTAATTATTTAGTAAGTGGCACAGCAAAAATTTCAAAATGGTCAAATGGTCGTCAGGCTATATCAGCAAAAAGAAATGCAGCCAAAGAAAATGGAGTAAAAGCTCTGTTTTTTATGGATAACAAATTGTTTGATAGATATTCAAGAATATTTAAAAAACGAAAAGAAAAAGGAGGAAGTAAACGTTTATCATTACCAAAACAAGGTGATGAAATATATCAGTTTTTAATAAGTGAAAGACTCGGAAATGCCTTGATAGAAAACATAAACAGTTTAACTAAAAATGGTCTTGTAACAAGTTCTCTCGATGTAGATTATGAAAGTATTTCAGTACCAGAATCTTCTGAAAATGTTGCAGCCATTATTAAAGGAACTGAAAAACCAGACGAATATGTGATTATCTCGTCACATTTAGATCATATAGGAATAAATAGTAAAGGTGAAATTAATAATGGTGCTGATGATGATGGCTCAGGTACGGTTGCACTTTTAGAAATTGCCGAAGCTTTTAAAGCCGCTGCCAATAAAGGCCAAGGACCAAAACGCTCGATTATATTTTTACATGTAACGGGCGAAGAAAAAGGGCTTTTAGGCTCGCAATATTATACAGATTATAATCCGCTTGTACCATTAGCAAATACCGTAGTAGATTTAAATATTGATATGATTGGGCGTACCGATCCAAAACGTAAAAGTACAAATCGCAACTATATCTATTTAATTGGTAGTGATAAGCTAAGTACGGAGTTGCACAACATTTCTGAAGAGGTGAACAAAACCTATACTAATATTGAATTAGATTATAAATATAACGACGAAAACGATCCTAATCGTTTTTACTATCGTTCCGATCATTATAATTTTGCTAAGAATAATATTCCCGTTATTTTTTATTTTAATGGTACTCATGCCGACTATCATAGACCAACAGACACGCCTGAAAAAATAGAATACGATTTATTAGAAAATCGTGCTAAACTGGTGTTTTATACAGCTTGGGAATTAGCAAATCGCGAGCAACGCATTACTGTGGATAAAGCTTCGAACTAGAAAATAAGTAGTGTAAATCATGTTAGTTTAAAAGATATTCAGCCTTAACAAACTCAACAGAAATAGGAAAAATTAATGGGCTATCCCCTAATACTTCATAACTTAAAATACATGAACTATTAGAAAGAATAATTTGACAATCTGCATTAGGTGTACTAGTAGATTCTAGACCATCAATCTTTAAAGTAACTCTAGGGCTACCCGATACTTGAAAATCATTAACATTAAAAAATTCAATCTGATAAGCCACTCGTTCTTCTTGAGTTTCTGTTTGCGGTGTAAACTCAAAATCAAGCAATTGAAAAGTAACTGGTTCGATTATGACTGTAAAGTTATCCTCATTTGAATTATTTTTAGAGCAACCTAAAATTATAAAACTTAAAAAAAAAGTACACAATATTTTAATTCTCTTCATAAAATAAATCTTAGTTTAAATTCAAAATTAAACAAATTTTACATAAAATATACTATACAAAAAAAGTCTCCAAATTTCTTTGAAGACTTTTAATTGGGTGGAAGACCGGATTCGAACCGGCGACCCTTGGTACCACAAACCAATGCTCTAACCAACTGAGCTACAACCACCATTTAGGTTGCATTTTTCAATGCGTCTGCAAATGTATATTATTTCACTTTTTCTACAAAGGTTTTTTCTAATATTATTTCAAATTAAATAAGGTGTCTACTGCAACATAGCGTTCTACTGTAAACCCTTCAGCGTGCTCCACTCCTATTAAACGTCCTAAATCACTAGCGCGATAAATAATGCTATCTGTAAAATTACGACTAGAAATAGGTGTTTCTGGAGCTTTACTATTGGCATCAAAAAATTGTGTTTTATAGGTTAAAACGGCTTCCATTTTCTTGTCTATAAATCCAGATACATCAACCACAAAATCGGGTTCAATATTTTTCCATTGTATATAATGATATACATGCTTAGGTCGCCATGGTTCTTGCCACCCATCTTCATCGCCACATTTAGTCTCAATTTTCAATAACCCACTTAAAAAACACGCATCGCTTACTAATTGACTCCCCTTTCCATGATCAATATGTCTATCCTCTATAGCATTACAAAGCACAATCTCTGGCTTAAACTTTCGAATCATTTTAATGAGCTCTATCTGATGTGTTTTGTCATTAGCAAAAAATCCATCGGCAAATTCCATATTAATTCGTACTGGAATATTTAAAATCTTTGCAGCTTCATTGGCTTCATTATCTCTAGTTTCGGCAGTACCGCGAGTTCCGAGTTCACCTCTTGTAAGATCGATAATACCCACGGTTTTTCCATTGGCAATTTCTTTGGCAATTGTTGCACCACAACCTAACTCAACATCATCCGGATGCGCACCAATAGCAAGTATATCTAATTTCATATTTTTTTTTGACTTACATTTTTAAATTTATTATTCTTTCAGCAGAAACATTAGCAATAGCTTGCTCAATATCGCCTATTAAGTCTTTTTTACTTTCCAGCCCTACAGAAAATCGAATCAAATTATCGCCAATTCCTTGTGCTTGTCGTTCTTCAGGTGTTAATAACGCATGTGATGCTACAGCCGGTAACAACATAGTACTTTCAATCCCTGCCAAACTCATTGATGGTTTTATTAGTCGCAATGCTTGTAAAAACTTTTCGGCATTAATACCTTCAACCAAATCAAAAGATAGCATTGCTCCAAATCCTTTCATTTGAGTTTTTGCCAATTCATAATCTGGATGGCTTTTAAGCCCAGGATAATACACATTACTTAC
>JAADHG010000058.1 GCA_013151975.1 Chlorobiota bacterium
ACTTATTACCGTTGGAAAACGTCAAAGTTCATACCTTTGGCGGTTTTTCATTATACAAAGATATTAATTTTTACTATAAAAATCTTAAATTATTGTAGTCGTTTGTAAACGAATAATAATTCCCATACATTTGATGGTAACCAATTGTAAAATATAGATTAAGATGAAAAAAATCATCACAAAACTCAACTCGTTTTTAGTATTCCTTTTTATTTCAATATTAAGTCAAACAACTTTTGCACAACAAGTTCCATTAGGTCAAGAAAATCTTGTACAACATCTTAATGAAGAATTATCTGGCGAATTAGCTAAACGAAATTTAGAGTTTATCTCGAGATTACATCGTATGCGAGGTTCAAAGGATTATAAAAAAGCAACTGATTTTATTCAATCGAAACTACAGGAATATAAATTAGAATCTATCGAGATAATTAGCATCCCTGCCGATGGTAAAACGATGTATGGCACACAAAAATCGAGAATGGCTTGGGATGTTGATTTTGCCGAATTATGGGAAGTCGAGCAACAAAGTGGTAACTGGAAACACAAAATCAAAGTTGCCGATTGGCAATCTATTCCGTTAGTGTTGGCACAAGACAGCGAAAGCGGAGAAGTAACTGCCCAACTAGTAGATATCGGTACAGGAACTTCGGAAGCAGATTATGCAAATAAAAATATAAAAGGAAAATTGGTGTTAACCGCATCACAACCAGAGAGTGTTGTGTCTTTAGCAATAGAAAAATATGGTGCTGTAGGGATTATTAGCTATGCACAAAATCAGGTTACTGCTTGGTATAAGGAAAACGAAAATCTTATTCGTTGGGGACATTTAGATGGATTTGCAAAGACAAAAACCTTTGCCTTTATGATTTCCTTAAAACAAGCAAGAGAATATCAAAAAAGACTTAAGAATGACGAAGTGATTACTTTAGACGCAAAAGTTATTGCCAACCAACATCCTGGAACTTACGAAATATTAACTGCCGTAATAGAAGGTTCAGACTCTAAATTAAAAAACGAAGAAATTGCTTTTACTTGTCATCTCGATCATCCTCGTCCAGGAGCTAATGACAATGCAAGTGGTTGCGTGGCAATTCTTGAAGTTGCCCGAGCACTTAAAAAGCTTATTGATGAAAACAAAATAGAACGACCAAAACGTACCATTCGGTTTATTTGGTCGCCAGAAATTGAAGGTACAACTGCCTTACTTAATTACAGACCAGAACTTGCCGAGAACATAAAATTTAATATCCATATGGATATGGTTGGTGGAGGACCAGAAACCAAAGCTATTTTTCACGTGTCTAAAAGTCCACAAAGTATATCCTCTTTTATAAATGATGTTGCAGAAACCTTTGGAGATTTTGTAAATAAAAATTCTAATGATTATGCTAGTGGTATAAATGTTAAGTATCCTATGGTTTCAGTTGAAGGAGGAAAAGAACCGCTTCATGCAGTATTAGGGCAATTTCATATGGGAAGCGATTTTCAGGTGTTTAGCGAGGGTTCATTCAGGATTCCGTCAATTTATTTACATGATTGGCCAGATCGTTATATTCATACCAATTACGATGTTCCAGCAAATATTGATCCTACTAAATTAAAACGTTCTGGTTTTATTGGAGCAAGTAGCGCCTATTTTCTGGCTGATTTTGGAAATAAAAATCTTCCTATGCTTGTAGATTTAATGAAACTTCAAGTATTAAAAAGAACATCGCTTATGCTTCAAAATTCGCTTGATCTTTCATTGGAAGAAGGTAAAAACATGAAACATTATTTCTGGGTTCGTGAGATGGAACGTTTTAATTCTATAATTCCTTTTGCAAGTAGAGCAATTGAACTTCGTGATGACTATTCAACATTTATTAAAAATTTAAAAACTACTGTTGGACAAGGACAACAACTCGATTTACCTCATGAAAAAGCGACTACTGTTTATACTAGAAATAGTAAAATAAAAGGGCCAATGTCCGTTTTCGGATATGATTATTTTATCGATCATTTTGATTCTGAAAAGAAAACACCACAACTTTTTAGTTATAAAGGGAAACGAGGAAGCGGTTCTGAATATGCTTATGAAGCACTAAATTTTGTAAATGGAAAAAGAACTATTTTAGAAATACGGAACTTACTTTCGGCAGAATTTGGCCCGATTCCATTAGAACTTGTTGTAGAATATTTGAAAGACATGAGCACCATTAATGTAATTTATTGAATGGCATGACACACACATCTTCATACACTTTTCCTCAATTAGTATCAAAGCGACTTAAACTTCGTCGCTTATTAATGTCTGATAGTAAAGATGTGTTTAGATTAAGAACAGACAAAGAGGTAAATAAATTTATAGAAAGACCTACTTCAAGAACAGAAAAAAATGGCGAAGAGTTTGTAAAGAGAATTGAAAAAGGCATTGCTGATAATAGTATTTTTCTATGGGTAATTTCATTGCAAGAAACCCCAAAATTAATAGGTACCATTTGCCTATGGAATTTTAATGAAGACCAAACAGTTGCAGAAGTTGGTTATGATTTATTTCCTGAGTATCACAGTCAAGGTATTATGACAGAAGCTTTGAACGCAGTTTTAGATTTTGGGTTTAATACTGCTAGTTTTAAAGCCATAGAAGCATTTACACATAACGATAACAAAGCTTCCATAAAGCTTTTAATCAAGAATGGGTTTTTAGAAGATAAGAATAGAAGGGATTTAGAAAATGCTAATAATATAATTTTTGTAAAGCAAAATGATTAAACTAATAGGGATTCCATATGACGGAAATTCATCTTATAAAAAAGGTTCTGCTTTAGCGCCTTCAAGAATCAGGCTTATGGATGCTGAAGGTTCTGCAAATCGGTTTTGTGAACATAGAGTGGAAATAGTTGAAGGCAAAAATTATAGGGATTTAGGAGACCTGGATTTTCCTGATAATAATCCTGAATGGGTTTATAGAAAAATTAAGAAAACCATATTAAATGAATTAACACCACAAGATAAGATAATTAGTTTTGGAGGGGATCATTCAGTTTCGTTTCCAGTTATTGAGGCTCATACAAATAGTTATAAAAACTTAAATGTATTGCATTTTGACGCACATGCTGACCTCTATGATAATTTTGCTGATAATCCGTTTTCTCACGCTTCGCCTTTTGCAAGATTGATGGAACAAGGAAACCTAAAATCTTTAACACAAGTAGGTGTGCGTACTTTGAATACACATCAAAAAGAACAAGCTCAAAAATTTAATGTTAAGATTGTAGAAATGAAGGATTTTAATATGAGTTTTATTAAAAATCTCAAAGGACCACTTTATATTTCGTTAGATTTAGATGTGTTAGATCCGGCATTTGCTCCAGGAGTTTCTCATCATGAACCTGGAGGTTTATCAACTAGAGATTTAATCTCTATGATACAGCAAATTAATATTCCTATTATTGGTGCAGACATTGTAGAGCTTAATCCAACTAGAGATATTAATAATGTAACCGCTATGGTGGCTTATAAATTATTTAAAGAAATAGTATCTAAAATGATTTAAAATATGAAAGTTTACATTGAAACCGAACGCTTAATATTACGAGAAATACTACCAACGGATGTTGAAGGTATGTTTGAGCTAGATTCTAATACAGAAGTACATAAATATTTAGGAAGAAAGCCCATCCAAACAAAGCAACAAGCAGCAGATGCTATTCAGTTTATTAGAAAACAATACAGAGATCATGGTATTGGTCGTTTTGCAACCGTTGAAAAATCGTCAAGAGAGTTTATAGGCTGGTCCGGTTTAAAGTTCAATACAGGCGAAAAAGAAATATTAAATGACAAAAAAGATTTCTACGATATTGGTTACAGATTTATGCCTCGCTATTGGGGAAAAGGTTATGCAACCGAATCGTCATTAGCAATTCTTGATTATGGTTTTAAAGAATTAAATTTAGAGTTAATAGTTGGTGCTGCCGAAATAGAAAATGTAGCATCTAACAAAATATTACAAAAAATAGGTTTAAAATATATTAATGATTTTCCGTTTGAAGATAAAATAGCGTCTTGGTATGAATTAAAAAGAGAAGATTATGAAACAATGTCCTGAATGTGGAGAAAAAATAGTGGGTCGTATCGATAAGAAATTTTGTAGTGATGCCTGCAGAAATTCGTATAACAACAAGTTTAATAAAGACACCAAAAACTTAATTAGGAATACTAATAATAGGTTACGCAAAAATTATAGAATATTAGAGGCGTTAAATCCAGAACAAAAAACAAAAACTTCAAGAGCTAAACTCATAGAAAAAGGATTTGATTTCAATTATTTTACAAGCATATACACTACAAAAAAAGGAACAGTATATTATTTTGTATATGATCAAGGGTATTTACCTCTTGAGGGAGACTATTTTGCTCTAGTAAAACGAGAAAATTAAAATAGCATTAAGTAAATAATTGACCAATGTCATATTTTAGATATTTATTAAGCACTAATTTTATACTATAATTTAGTTTATTATGAAGGATTTCTTAGAACAAGCACACACCTTTATAAGCCAACCTTGGCCATGGTGGATGGGTGGTGTTATAATTGGTTTAACACTATTTTTATTATTAAAATTTAATAAAGAGTTTGGACTATCGGCAAACTTAAGAACCATGTGTGCAGCAGATGGAGCGGGAGAATATTCAGATTTTTTTCAGTTTGAATGGGAAAAACAAGGGTGGAATTTAATGGTCGCTTTGGGAGCTATGTTTGGCGGCTATGTAGCGGCTAATTATTTTGGTGGTGATGGATTGGCTCATGTATCTCAGGCGACGGTCGATACACTTAACCAAATTGCCGGAAAAGATTTATTAACAACAACATCTGTGCATTTTGTTCCTGGACAAGACACTACACATGGTGTGGGAATTCCAGATTTTTGGAACTTGTATTCTTGGGGCTCACTATTTACACTTAGAGGCTTAATTATTATTGTTGGAGGTGGTTTTCTCATTGGGTTTGGAGCGAGATATGCTGGTGGTTGTACCTCTGGTCATGCCATTTCTGGAATTGCAAACTTGCAATTACCATCATTGGTTGCCGTTGTTGGGTTTTTTATAGGAGGTTTAATTATGACATGGTTATTGCTTCCGTATATTTTACAAATCACAATATAAATACTACAAAAAATGAAATTATTTAAATATATAATTATAGGTTTTTTATTTGGTTTTGGAATGTGGAAACTAGAAGCCGTATCAACGTTTAGAATTATTGAAATGTTTCACTTCCAATCATTTCACATGTATGGAATTATTATTTCTGGAGTAATTGTTGGGATGATAATTACGCAGTTATTTAAAAAAGGAAAAATAAAAACAATACAAGGCGAAACGATTAAAATTGATGATAAAAGTAGAACCTGGTGGCGTTATATTCTTGGAGGAATTATCTTTGGTATGGGATGGGCACTAACTGGAGTTTGTTCAGGAATGATGTTTGTATTAGTAGGTTCAGGATATACTGTTTTTATTGTGTTTATAGGTGCTGCCTTACTAGGTACTTTTGCTTATGGGTATTTTAGAAAAGCGCTGCCACATTAGGGTTCAACGAGTTATTTTATAAAAACAGGAATATTGAACTAAAAAAGTTATTTCCAATTTTGCCCTTTTAGTTTTAATGCAGCTTTCAAAATATCTTTCTGGCTAATTTGACCAACAAGTTTTCCGTTTTCTACAATTGGAAATCTGCGACGTTTTGAATCTAAGAATTTATTAGCAGCGTCAAAAACATTCATGTTACCATCAATGGTTTCAACATTATCCACCATATGTTTTTCAACCAAATTAGTATGCATTGGCATATTATAATAACGACTTTCACTAATTTGTTTTATACAATCACCTTCAGAGATAATACCTATTAATTTATTATTCTCATTTACAACTGGACCACCAGAAATTCGGTGTTTAATAAGTGTTTCAATAACTTCTTCAATTGTTTGTTCAGGTGTAAAGGTTATAAGGTTTGTAGTCATATAATCTTTCACCTGTATAGGCGAATGATCTTCAACATTTTGTTGTCCACGTCTGGAGCCTTGAAAACTTTTAATTCCCATGATATTTAGTTTTTGATGCTCTTTAAAGTTACTTATTTTTAATGAGTTAGCCTAAATTTTAATTTTAACATATAAAAATGACACTAAAAATCTTAATAAAATGATAAAAAATTTACTATTAAATAAAATAGTTCCTTTCATTTTAGTGATTAGAATTCTAATTTTTTAGTTTTGCAGTTCAAAATTAAATTTTTAGATATAATGAAAAAGTTATTAGGATTATTAGTATTTGTTGTTGTATTTCAAGTGAATGCCCAAGATAATAATGCATTATTAAAACATTATGAAGCATTTTATAAACAAATGCAAGTACAAGGAGATGTTCAAGGTGTTATAAATGCATTAACACATTTAAATGTTTTATCTCCAAATCAAGGTAGATTAGATACTTTGGCAGTATTGTATATGAACGACAATAAGCATGCACAAGCTTTAAATACTATAGGAATAGAAAAAAACATCAACGATTCAGATATGGCTGTTGAAGTTAAGGCAGTGTCCTTAAAGGCATTAAATGAACCAGAAAGAGCTATTGAACAGTTTGAAGAATTATTTAAGCGTAAACCTGATGCTGTGATTGCTTATGAATTGGCCGATTTAAAAACTCAAGTAAATGATGATAAAGGTGCAACCTTAAATATTACTTTTGGTATTGCAAACGCCAAAGATGAAATGAAAAGAACATTTTATGAACAGCAAACACCTTATCAAGTACCCCTTAAAGCAGCGTTTTTATATTTAAAAGGGCTTATAAAGTATAAAGAAAATAAAGATTTAAATATTGATGCTGCAGTTGCTATTTTGGATGAAGCAATGCAAATTGCTCCAAATTTTAATTTAGCAAAAATTAGCAAAGATGCGTTAATATCAAGAAAGTATGCGCCAGAAAAGAAAGATTAAATCATAAAAAAGCAGCTCTTAGCTGCTTTTTTATATAAATTAAATAAGATAGTTAATCTACTCTAAAAGAAAATATTTCAGACTCTGAATTATTGCCCTGACTATCTGTAGTTATAACACGCCAATAATACACATTACCAGCAACTACTGTCGCATCAATTGTAGTTTCAGTTTGATTGCTTCCAAGTTGTGTTGTTGGAGGTGATGTGGTATCAATAAAAACATCATATCCAGTAATATCATTATCAATATCACTCCCAGACCATTCTAGTGTTACAGTCGTAATTCCATTTAAATTTGCTCCCATTGTTGGTGCAATTAAGTCCGCAGGGAAAGGAGCAAACGATTCTACGGGGTCACCTGCGTTGTAAAACTTCCATATTGCACTTTGAGCTGTTTCAATTTCAGTTAATGATTTTGATATTACATACCAAGAATAAGGTGTCGCTTTATTAATAGTAATTGCCTTTTC
>JAADHG010000052.1 GCA_013151975.1 Chlorobiota bacterium
ATGATTGGCTCATTAGCTAATATTTGGGTAATACGGTCATTTCATGTGGCAGACTTAAAGTTTAATGAGCAATATAACCTTGCATATATGCATATGGCTAGAACAAATAGAGACCAGCCGTTAAACAAGCCTAAAGATTCTTTATTAAAGTTTAACGAAAGTATTGCCAATAAATATAAAGCTGGCGTTGGGTTAAAATATCTAGATGATTATGTAAACCACAATATTTTAGAAGATGCTATTAAACTCTATTTAGACGAATATAAAGTTAAAGCTACGTCTTCATCAGATTTCAAGGCTTTAATAAAATCAAAAACAACAAAAGATATTGATTGGTTTTTTGATGAATTTGTGGGTTCAAACAAAAAAATTGATTTCAAGATAAAAAACGTAAAAAAATCTGAAGATTCTATAACACTAACTATAAAAAACAAACGTCAAAATAAAATGCCTATATCATTATTTACCCTAAATAATGATAGTATAATCTCTAAGCTTTGGATTGATAATATACTTGGCGAAAAAACCATTACAATCCCAAGGAATAATGCGAATAAGTTGGTTTTAAATTACGATAATTCAATTCCAGAATACAAATTAAGAGACAATTGGAAATCGTTAAAAGGATTCTTCTTTAACAATAAACCATTACAGTTTAGGCTATTTAAAGATGTAGAAGACCCCAATTATAGTCAAGTATTCCTAATGCCTTTAGTTGAATTTAATAACATTTATGATGGCTTTACCCTCGGAGCAAAATTGTATAATAAAACCTTAATACGAAAAGGATTTAACTATAAATTTTCGCCTAAATATGGCTTAAAATCTAAGGCTATAACTGGTTCTGCATCTGTTATATATATTCAAAATGTAGAGGATAAAGATTTATACAAAGTCACGTATGGGTTTGTAGGAGGAACATCATCGTATGCTCCTAACTTACTTTTTAGAAAAATAACGCCTTTTATTACTTTTAGTTTTAGAGATCATACAAATTACAGATCTAACAAGTTTCAAGCCTTAAACTTTAGATACATAGATATTACAAGAGATGACGATATTAATAACATCTCAGATAATGCTGAACCTGATTACAAAATATTTAATGCAAGATATATTAATACAAATCCCGGATTAATAAATTATTATAAATGGTTTACAGATTTTCAGATATCTAAAGACTTTGGGAAGCTATCATTCAATTATGAATATAGAAAACTATATGAAAGCAACAGGCAATTAAATATTCGCTTTTTTACAGGTGTCTTCTTATATAATAACAATCCTACCAATACTAACTATTTTAGTTTTGCACTAGATAGACCTACAGATTATTTATTTGAATATAACTATTTAGGGCGTTCAGAATCTTCAGGTATTTTTAGCCAACAATTAATTATTGCCGAAGGTGGATTTAAATCTAAATTAGAGACTCCGTTTTCAAATCAATGGATTTCAACGTTTAACTTAAGCACTACGCTTTGGAAATATATTCAAGCCTATGGTGATGTTGGCTTGGTTAAAAACAAATACCAAAATGCAAAATTTGTTTACGATTCGGGGATACGTTTAAATTTAGTAACCGATTATTTTGAAGTTTACTTTCCTATATATTCTAACTTAGGTTGGGAAATTGGTAATCCAAACTACGACCAAAGAATACGCTTTATATTTACTGTAGACCCTGAAGCCTTACTTGGCTTATTTAGAAGAGAATGGTACTAAAATAATAGTATATCTGTTTTGAATTATTCTTAAATAAAATTTCAAATAATTAAATTTTATATATTATTAGTAGCAAATATCTTATTTTATTATTAATAATTCATCTTTTTAACAATATATCGCGTTGCGAAATTCATAAAAAATGGCTAAATTTGCAGTATCCAAACCCTAATAAATGCAATCCAATCCTGATATTACCAAAGACATGTCTTTTAATGATTTTAAGAATGAAATCATTAACGATTATACCATTGCTGTAACTAGTAGAGAATGCAGTTTATTGGGGCGTCGTGAGGTACTCACAGGGAAAGCCAAGTTTGGTATTTTTGGTGATGGCAAAGAAATTCCTCAATTAGCATGGGCAAAAGCCTTTATAAATGGCGATTTTAGATCAGGCTATTATAGAGATCAAACCTTTATGATGGCTATTGGAAAACTCACTATTCAAGAGTTTTTTGCTGGTCTTTATGGACATAATGATATTGAAGCAGATCCCATGACTGCTGGACGACAAATGGGTGGTCATTTTGGAACACATAGTTTAGACAAAAACTATAATTGGAAAGACCTTACAAAACAAAAAAACTCAAGTGCAGACGTTTCTCCAACTGCTTCACAAATGCCAAGGCTTTTAGGCTTAGCACAAGCTTCAAAAATTTATAGAAATGTAAAAGGTATTGATACTACTAATTTTTCTACAAATGGAAACGAAGTCGCTTGGGGGACTATAGGTAATGCAAGTACAAAGTGAAGGCTTATTTTTTGAAACTATAAATGCTGCAGGTGTATTACAAGTACCTATGGTAATTAGTATTTGGGATGATGAATATGGCATTTCTGTTCATGCAAAACACCAAACTACTAAAGAAAATATTTCAGAGATATTAAAAGGGTTTCAACGGGAAGAAAATTCAAACGGCTACGAAATTATTAGAGTTAAAGGTTGGGATTACCCATCGTTAATCAATGCTTTTGAAGAAGCATCAAAAATAGCTAGAGAGCAACACTGTCCTGTATTAATTCATATTCAGGAATTAACACAACCACAAGGGCATTCTACTTCTGGATCGCATGAACGTTATAAAAGTACAGAACGATTAGCGTGGGAAAAAGATTTTGATTGCAATGTAAGGATGAAAAAATGGATGATTACTAATGGTATTGCAACAAATGAAGAACTTACTCAACTAGAAAAAAACATTAAAAAAGAAGTACGAGAAGGTAAAAGAGCGGCATGGGATGCATTTATATCACCTATTTTAGACGATAGAAAAATATTAGTAGAATTATTGCAAAATACAGCAAATGCTAGCCCCAATAAAGTATTTATTACAAGAATAATTAATACTTTAAATACTATAGAAGAGCCAACACGAAAGGACATTCTATCAGCAGGTCGTAAAGTACTTCGATATATAACTTTTGATGACTCCTCCGAAAAAGAACAGCTTAAATCATGGATTAATTCTTATATTAAAGTTAATCAACCCAAATACAGTTCGCACCTTTACAGCGAGTCAGAATTAAAGGCTACTAATATTAAGGAAATAGCCCCAACTTATAACGAGGACTCAAAAAACGTTGATGGGCGTATCATAATCAGAGATAATTTTGATGCTATTTTTAGTAAGTACCCAGAAGCCTTAATTTTTGGTGAAGATGTTGGAAATATTGGAGACGTTAATCAAGGTTTAGAAGGGTTGCAAGAAAAGTATGGTAAATTACGAGTAGCAGATACTGGTATTCGTGAAGCTACAATTATAGGGCAAGGCATAGGTATGGCAATGCGTGGTTTAAAGCCAATTGCAGAAATACAATATCTAGATTACATTATGTATGCACTACAAATTATTAGTGACGACCTTGCCACACTACACTACAGAAGCAAAGGAAAGCAAAAAGCACCAATGATTATTAGAACTCGTGGTCATAGATTAGAAGGTATTTGGCATTCTGGTTCGCAATTAGGAGGTGTCATAAATTTAGTACGAGGCATTCATGTTTTAGTGCCTAGAAATATGACTAAGGCTGCAGGTTTTTATAATACATTACTAGAAAGTGACCAACCTGCATTGGTAATTGAATGTTTAAATGGTTATCGTTTAAAAGAAAAACTACCTACTAACATCGGAGAGTTTAAAACACCTATTGGTGTTGTAGAAACCGTAAAAGAAGGCACTGATATTACCTTAGTATCATATGGATCTACATTACGCATGGTTAATCAAACTGCTAAAGAATTATTAGAAGTTGGCATTGACGCCGAAGTTATTGATGTGCAATCTCTTCTACCTTTCGATTTAAATCATGATATTACAAAGAGTGTTGCCAAAACAAATCGATTAATGATTATAGATGAAGATGTTCCTGGTGGCGCTTCAGCATATATTTTAAACGAGATTTTAAATGTGCAAAACGCCTATCAGCATTTAGACAGCCAACCTAAAGTACTTACTGCACAACAACATAGACCAGCGTATGGTACTGATGGTGATTATTTTTCAAAACCTTCAAACGAAGATATTTTTGAAGCTGTTTACAATGTAATGCACGAAGCAAACCCAGAAGATTTCCCTAAACTGAGATAGTAATTCTTTTTTAAAAAAGAAAACTACACCAATCATTTTGAACTCTTAAGCCTATTTTTTCTATATTTAAGCATACAACAATTTGGCATGCTTATAAAAGAAGAAAAAGAACAATTACGAGGGATTATATTTCGTCATCTGGATGGCATAGCAACGGCAACTACTGCTTATGCACTTCATAAAAAGGGTGTTTTAGATTACCTACTCGAAAACAAAAAGGTATCATTGCAACAATTGGTCGATGCCTTTAAAGCTAATGAAGGTTACTTAAATGTGGCTCTCAGAGTTTTATGCTCTCAAGGTTGGCTCACACAACACATAGACAATAAAGCGGACACTATTCATTACGAAATTAATGCTCGCAGTAAAACTGCTTTTAATCTGGCTTATCTATATGAAGATTCAGTAAAACTACTCGCCTACTCGGTTACATTTCCTGAAGAACGTATAGGCTCGGATGCGTTTATTGCTTTAGAACGTATTTTTAAGAGGTTTGAAAACAAATTTGGACTTACCAATGTTAAAGACAACAGCATCGAACACCAAATATTAATGCATATTGAAGGTGTTATTATTGCGCCAATAATTGTAATGCTTGGTGTAAACGGTCTATTTCATAAATATTTTATGGAAGCATCTTTTAGAGCTCAAGAATACCATAAAGACCCTGAAAGCTTTAAAAAAATATTAAACTTCTTCTCACACTTAGGCTGGTTTAAAAGAAAAAAGGATACCTATCAATTTACAGATAAAGGGTTGTTTTTCGCAAAACGTGCCAGTGCTTATGGTGTAACCGTATCCTACTTACCAACATTTTTACAATTAGATGAGCTCCTTTTTGGGAATCCTTTAGTTTTAAAAACCAGTAGTCCTGAAGATACAGAAAAGCACGTACATCGCGAAATGAATGTTTGGGGAAGCGGTGGCGCACATTCTACCTATTTTAAAGTTGTAGACGCTATAATTATTGAATTATTTAACCGGCCTATTGATGAGCAACCTAAAGGTATTTTAGATATGGGTTGTGGTAATGGCGCCTTTATTCAGCATATTTTTGATGTTATAGAATATCAAACACTTCGAGGGAAATTGTTAGAAGAGCATCCACTACTTTTAGTAGGTGCCGATTTTAACCAAGCGGCTCTTAAAGTTACAAGGGCTAATTTAATTAAAGCTGATATTTGGGCAAAAGTAATTTGGGGAGACATTGGAAGACCAGATTTTTTAGCTAAAGATTTAAAAGATGATTACAATATAGATTTAAAAGACCTGCTTAATGTGCGCACGTTCTTAGATCATAATCGTATTTGGGAAGCTCCAAAAAAGAGTTCAAATGCTATTAGTACTTCGTCAGGAGCGTATGCATACCAAGGCGTACGGATAAGTAATAATTTTGTTGAAGATTCTCTTAGAGAGCATTTTCAAAAATGGAAGCCTTATGTAGAACAATTTGGCCTCTTAATTATAGAATTGCATACCGTTTTACCAGAACTTACTGCAGCTCATTTAGGAAAAACAGCAGCCACGGCTTATGATGCGACTCATGGGTATTCCGATCAATTTATTTTAGAAGTAGATGTCTTTAATCGTATTGCCATTGAAGCCAGATTGCATCCTGACAAACGTTATTATACAAAGTTTCCAAACAAAGCGTACGCAACGGTAAGTGTTAATCTTCTTAAAGGATAAACACAAATTTGTTTGACATGAGTTAAGCCTTGTTTGGCGAAATTTATTGATACATACATTACATTTTTGTTGATTTGTTTACACATTTAAAATTTAGAAATCATGAAAATTAAAACTATAATTATTATATGCTTTTTAGTATTACTAAACTCATGCATTGTTAAGTCGTTACAACCCTTTTACACACAAGAATCTATTGCCTTTCAAAAATATTTTGTAGGTGAATGGAAAGACAACAAAAACAGTAACTGGGAAGTCGTTTCATTAAGAGAGGAGTTTAAAAAAGACAACAAAGATCAATCCGAATTATCAGCAGAAGACAAGGAAATTTTCGAAAAATATAAAGATGGATACCTTGTTACTTACACCAAAAAAGAAAAGGAAGCTGTTTTTATAGCTATGCCTTTTAAAATAGGTGATCAAGTTTTTATGGATTTTATTCCGTTTGATTATGAAAACCTTAGCAATGACCTTGTAAGTCAACATCTTTTAAAGACACACTCAGTAGCAAAGTTTGATGTTTTAAAAGAAAATAAGGAGATAAAAGTAAGCTGGTTGGACGAAGAGCGATTAAAATCTCTTTATGATAATAACCAAATTCAATTAAAACACGAAGTTATTGGATTGGACGAAGCATTTGTACTCACTGCATCTTCCGAAGAATTATATAAATTCCTCAAAAAATATATGGCATCAAATATTAAAGATAAATGGAAATCTTCAAACGAATATACCTTAAAGCGTGGCGATGCTAAACCTTAATCCGTACTTAAAAAAGTTAAATAACCACAGCCCATTATTGTTTAATAGTGTACTGTGGCTATTTTCGTTTGCGATTTTGTTGTTCATTTTTTCAAAAGGAAAAGCACCAATAAAAATCGATTATATCTATACGTTTGGTTTTTTAATCTCCATAGCTATTCCTGTTATAATTAACTTATATATACTAATTCCTTACTTACTAAAAAGAGAGCGTTATTTATTATTCGTCATCGCTTTTTTAATTAATCTTTTACTGTTTACACAATTAAACACTTGGTTTTTCGAGCCAATATTAGACGCTCTTTTTCCAGATTACTTTTTTATTTCATACCATTCCAATACTAAGATAATCGTTGTTTTTAGTATTTTCTTAATTGCAACAACACTTATAAAATTATCTGAAGATTGGTTTCATTTTAACAGTAATGAAAACCGTAATTTAAAGTTACAAAACGAACAGATTCAATTGCAATTATCATCATTGCGATCACAAATTAATCCACATTTTTTATTCAACTCACTCAATGTTATTTATGCGCTAACTATCGAAAAAAAAGAAGGTGTTAAAGATGCTATTGTACAATTATCAGATATTTTAAGATACATTATTTACGATTCTAATACCGAACAGGTCACCATTAAAGACGAAATCAAATTATTGAAAAATTATATTGAATTTCAAAAATTTAGAGTGCATGGTTTCAACCAAATAGACTTAAATATCGATGTTAAAAATGAAAATTTTATGTTGTATCCCATGTTGTTACTGCCTCTGGTTGAAAATAGTTTTAAACATGGTGCTAAATCTTCAAACATCAAAATACAAATAACTCAAACAGAAAAAGATTTCAGTTTTGAAATAGAAAATCGTAGTGACACGCCTTTTTCTGATATCTCAGGTGAAAGTTCAGGTGTTGGGCTTGAAAATATCAGGAAGAATCTCGACATTGTATATCCAAATGCACATCAATTTATAGTAACTGATACCGATGGTACATTTAGGGTGCAATTGAAAATTAATATAGAGCAAATATGAAAATTAACTGTATTATTATTGATGACGAACCGTCTTCACAAGTTGTACTAAAGGCATTTATTGCCGATGTTAATTTTTTAGAATTAGTAGGCGTTTGTAACAATGCTATTGAAGCAGCTGAAATTCTAAACAAAAACAATACTATAACCCTTTTGTTTTTAGATATAAACATGCCTAAAATTTCAGGGCTCAGTTTTTACAAATCATTACAAAATCCTCCAGATGTTATTTTTACCACAGCCTATTCTGAATATGCCTTAGAAGGTTTTGAGGTAAATGCTATAGATTATTTGCTTAAACCGTTTTCGTTCGAACGCTTTTTTAAAGCAGTAAACAAGGTTTTAGATAAACAATCACAAGAAAACCAAACTCCTGAAGATGATTTTATTTTAATTAAATCAAACAAAGTATTACATAAAATTGCACCAAACGATATCTTTTTTGTCGAAGCTTTTGGCGATTATGTAAAAGTGCATTTAGAGCATCATTATATTATGACCAATAGTACATTTACTAATATTTTAAAATTACTCTCTAAACAATTTGTACGCACACATAAATCGTATGCTATAAATTTAAAAAAAATGAATAGTTTAGCAGGAAATCAAATTACAATTGGTGATAATACTGTACCTATTGGACAAACCTATAAGGCTGACTTTTTAAAGTCTTTTAATAAAACACTATAATATGAACCG
The DNA here is from genome assembly GCA_013151975.1 of Chlorobiota bacterium. Lineage (GTDB taxonomy): Bacteria > Bacteroidota > Bacteroidia > Flavobacteriales > Flavobacteriaceae > JAADHG01. The sequence continues at coordinate 8,499 of JAADHG010000052.1, forward strand.
TAATTCTACACATTTAGCACTCGCCATATTGCGCATTGGCTTTTCTGGCTTATTATTAACACATGGCATTCCAAAAATTGGAAAACTATTTGCCGATACTATAGAATTTCCAGATCCTATTGGTTTAGGTGTAACATTATCTTTAATCTTGGTATTAATTGCCGAAGTTGTTGGACCACTATTTGTAATAATTGGGTATAAAACCAAACTTGCTACTATACCAACCATTATAATGATGACTGTCGCCGTATGTGTCGTGCATTTAAGCGACCCTATTGGCACAAAGGAAAAAGCCTTGTTATATCTTATTGGTTTTATTGTTATTTATTTGGCTGGTCCTGGGAAGTATTCCATAGACAAAAGATAATAGTTATAGTGTAAAGCACAAAGTGTACTAAGGTAATTTTTAGTTGTGTCTTTTTGGAGTTACGCTTATCGGTTTGTGTAAGATTTCGTTGCGTTGGTTTAGCGACTAATTTAGTAAAAAATACTAACCAATGGAATGAATGCGAGGATTTTCCGAAAGGAAAATCAGCAGCAATGAATTATACCAGTTGTTGGGCATAGTTATTTGTTTATGCTATTGGCTATTTTGTTCAATTCTTTAATATCAACTTTGATTCCAAAAATTCGTTCTAAATCTTTTATTTGATTTTCCAAAGTTGGTGATTTTTGAAATAAGTCCCACAGATTTGTTATTCCCTTATATCGATTTAGTGCCTTTCTTTCTTTAAAATACTCAATAACTTTACCAATTCCTTTTGCTCCTAATTTCGTAAAGTTTAAGACACCAACAAAATCGTCAATGCTTCCCGAATCAACAACGTTTTCAATAGAATCTATGATTTTTGATTCTTTACCTAAATCCCAGAAATGAAACATTAGTCTGTTAGTATTGATTTTATTTTTTCTGCTAAACGCCTCCCAAAACTCAGTATATTCTTTGTTAATAGCGAATTGCTCTTTTAGGTTTTTAGCTTCTGAAATATTCTTTTCATAATTTAAGAATGATTGCCTTAATTTTTGATAATCATTTCTTAATTGTAATAGTTTGTCAGGTATATCATCAATTGTATTACATTGAGAAAGAAGAATTGGAACTAAAGGCGGAATAGGAATTTTTCTATAACCAGTGAAGTTGACTAATTCTTCAATTTTAATATTATGTAGTTTTTTTAAAGTTTCAATTGTAAATTTTGAAATGCCTAGCCCTTTATTAATATCTAATTGTGCTTTTAATCCAGTTAGTGACAAAATAGTCTGGAAATTAGAATTTGGAAGCGTCTTATAAATACCAGTTAGTAAATCTTTGGGTGTGGTGGTTGTTTCAAAAACTATAAATCTTTTAGAATCAGGATT
>JAADHG010000057.1 GCA_013151975.1 Chlorobiota bacterium
GCTTTAAGTGTTATTGAGTATAATAAATTAAAGTTTGAAGCGCTTTTAAACTAAACTTTGGCGAAAAGAAGTCCTAACTAACCATTAGGGCTTCTTTAATTTATAGTATTGTTCTATTACAGATTTTCGCCCTATTGTTTTAGTAATTAAATCGTTATCCAGATTCCAGCCTCTGGCAGGAGAGTATTGGCGACCGTACCATATAATTTGCAAATGCAGCGTATTCCATAATTCTTTAGGAAACAAACGTTTGGCATCCTTTTCAGTTTGCACAACATTTTTACCATTACTTAAGTTCCAACGATACATTAAGCGATGTATATGTGTATCTACAGGAAATGCAGGTACACCAAATGCTTGAGACATTACAACACTTGCTGTTTTGTGTCCAACTGACGGAAAGGCTTCAAGAGCTTCAAAGCTTTGAGGTACTTTACCATCATACTTTTCAATTAATATTTTTGATAAGCCATGAATACCTTTGCTTTTCATTGGTGATAAACCAACAGGTTTAATAATGGCTTTAATATCTTCAACTGTTAATTTTACCATATCATACGGATTGTTTGCCCGTGCAAATAGTAAAGGTGTAATCTGGTTAACTCTAACGTCGGTACTTTGAGCTGATAACAATACTGCAATTAGCAACGTGTAAGGATCTTTATGTTCTAAAGGAATAGGTATTTCTGGATATAATGTATTAAGTGTATTTATTACAAAGTTTACCTTTTCTTGTTTTGTCATTAGCTTATATTTGTATAAGAATTCAAAGATAATAATTATGACCACACTTAAAGTAGGAGACAAGGCTCCAAATTTTAATTCTAAAGATCAAGACGGAAACCCAATTTCATTAAGTGATTATAATGGAAAGAAACTAGTTTTGTTTTTTTACCCTAAAGCAAGTACGCCTGGATGTACTATGGAAGCGTGTAATTTGAGAGATAATTATGAACGATTTCAATCATTAGGCTATGAAATACTTGGCGTGAGTGCTGATAGTGAAAAACGACAAACCAATTTTAGAAACAAATATAATTTTCCATATTCATTATTAGCTGATGAAGATAAAGCAGTTATTAATGCTTATAAAGTTTGGGGACCAAAGAAATTTATGGGTCGTACTTATGATGGTATTCATCGTACTACATTTGTAATAGACGAAAACGGAATAATTGAGCAAATAATAACTAAAGTTAAAACCAAAGCTCATACCGAACAATTATTGGGTACTTAACTTAATTTTGCAGTTCGCCTTTTAGAATACCCAAATAAGCGTTGTTTTTTGATGGTTTCAGCAATACCTTCAGGTAGCATTTCTTCCCAACCCTTTTCTCCATCGGTAATCATTTTAAGTACTTTACGTGATAAAATATTTAATATGTCAGGATTAAAATCATCAATATCAAGCATTTTTCCATTGTATTTAAAGAACTTATATAATTCTTTCATGCGTGGATGCACTTTAAGGTTTTCGCTTGTAAAGAATTCGCCAGTTTCAGAATTTTTAAGCGGATATAGATATACTTTTAAATCTTTAAAGAATAATTTACCAAAAGCTTCTAAAATACCACCACTTAAGTGTCTGTAATATTTCTCATCAAATATCTGGATAAGATTGTAAACGCCCATGGCGAGTGCCATTCTTGCCTTAGTAAATTCAGAGAAATACTCAACCAGCCTATAATATTCTTGAAAGTTGGTAATCATCACATTTTGACCTAAAGAGCATAATAATTCTGCTCTATCTAAAAAGTCACGCTCATTAATTTCACCTTCGGCACGTAGATTGGCTAATGTAATTTCAAAGATTACTTTGGTATTAGCTTTTTCAACGGTTTTTTCTTTTAAAAATAGCTTTTGTGCTTTTTCAAACATATCCATATTAACCTTGGTAACAGGTCTAAAGCTACCTCTTAAGGCTAAAATGTTCTTTTTGTACAATTCTTGTGCTGGTAAAAGATTATTACCATCTGGACCAAACATAACAGCATCAGTCATTCCATTTTTGACTAATTGCAAACTCATGAGTCTATTATCTACATATGTAAATCTTGACCCAGAGAAGTTTATCATGTCTATCTCTATCTGATCTTTTTCGATATTATCATATAAAGATTTTACAATTTCCTTTGGACTATCGTGCATGTAAAACCCTCCAAAAATCAAGTTTACCCCTAACATACCCAGAGTTTCCTGTTGTAATTGGGCATTAGTTTGCTTAAAGCGGATATGAATAATTATTTCATTATACCCTTCTAATGGATCTAATTGAAATTTAACACCAATCCAACCATGACCTTTAAACTTTTTTGAAAAATCTATGGTTGCAACCGTATTAGCATAAGTAAAGAATAATTTTTCTGGATGTTTATTTCTGCTCAATCTATCTTCAATAAGGTCAATCTCATGTGATAACATTCGTTCTAAACGCTGTTGTGTTACATAGCGTTTATCAGATTCAATCCCATATATAGCATCTGAAAAGTCTTTATCGTAGGCAGACATTGCCTTGGCAATTGTTCCGGAAGCACCGCCAGCTCTAAAAAAATTACGAACAGTTTCTTGACCAGCGCCTATTTCGGCAAAAGTTCCGTATATGTGTTCGTTTAGATTAATTTGTAAAGCTTTTTGCTTGATTGTTAGCACTTTGCTTATTTCTTTATCTCCTTTTAATTTTACAGGCATAGCTATTTTTTGTAGATACAAAAGTATAAAAAAATATAGAGCTATTTAAATAAAAAAAGCCATTTCATTTTTTGAAATAGCTTTTAAAAATAAATTTATAGAATATACAATTACATCCCTTTCAATTCGGAAATTAATGCTTGAATTATTGCTTTTGCATCACCAAAGAGCATTGATGTTTTTTGATTGTAAAACAATTCATTTTCAATACCTGCATAACCAGGTTTCATACTTCTTTTGTTTACTATTATTTGTTTAGCATTTTCAACATCTAAAATTGGCATTCCATAAATTGGGCTTGATGGATTATTATGTGCTGCTGGGTTAACAACATCATTAGCTCCTACAACAAATACAACATCAGTATTTTGAAATTCTGGGTTAACATCATCCATTTCGGCTAGTTTGTCATAGTCAACATTTGTTTCAGCTAATAATACGTTCATATGTCCTGGCATTCGACCAGCTACTGGATGTATAGCATATTTTACTTCTATACCTTTGCTTTCTAATAATAGTTCTAATTCGTGAATTGCATGTTGAGCCTGTGCTACTGCAAGACCATAACCAGGGACAAAAATGATGCGTTGTGAATAATTCATCAATATTGCAACATCACTAACCGTTGTTTTTTTAATGTCTCCCTTTACTGAATGTGAGTCATTTTCAATTTCATTTTCTGAAACATTTCCAAATTCTCCAAAAATCACATTAACTAGAGATCTATTCATTGCTTTACACATTGCAAATGTTAATATAGTACCTGCTGAACCTACTAAAATCCCACCAGTTAACATTACCATATTTCCATACAAAAATCCTCCAAGTGCGGCCGCTAATCCTGTAAAGGAATTTAAAAGCGATATTACTACAGGCATATCTGCTCCACCAATAGGCAATACAAATAGAATACCATAGGCTAAAGCTCCAAAAAATAAAATATATAAATAAAGTTGGCTACTAGAACTTGACCAAGTAATGTATGCGGCAAAAATCACTAAAACTAAAAAGATTGCATTGTTTACTACATTATATTTAGGTAATCGGAAAGGTTTTTTAATAGTGCCATTCAATTTCCCCCAGGCTATCATACTCCCTGAAAAAGAAATACTACCAATAATGATTCCTGCTAAAATAGTTGCTGTAGACAAAGTTTCTCCTGTATAATGTTGAAACTCTATTAGTCCAATTAAAGCTGCACTAGCACCTCCCATGCCGTTAAACAACGACACTAATTCAGGCATTTTTGTCATTGCTACTTTTTTGGCTACTGCCCAACCTATAATGGTTCCAATAAGAATGGCGATGCCAATTAAAACATAAATATGTGTTGCAACTTCACCTTGATATAAAAATATAGTCCCTAATATTGCCAGAGTCATACCAGCAGCAGCTATCAAATTTCCTCTTCTTGCAGTTTCAGGATGCCCTAACATCTTTAACCCTAGAATGTAAGTTATAGATGCTATTAAATAAATAAATTCAAGACTAAATATATAATCCATTATTTTTTCTTTTTAAACATTTCTAACATACGATCGGTTACCACAAATCCACCAACCACATTTAATGTTCCTAAAAAAACAGCAACAAAACCAAGTGATTGTGCCAATATGTTATCGGAGTCTGCCCCAAGCATTACCAAAATGGCACCTATTATAATAACACCATGTATTGCATTGGCACCAGACATAAGAGGTGTATGCAATACAGCAGGAACATGACCAATTATTTCGACACCAACAAATATCATTAAGATGACTACGTATATTAATTGAAGATTTTGGCTTATAAAATTGGCTATTTCAGTCATAATTAAGTTTATTTAGTTTTTCCATTTTGTCTAATTATTCCATCTTGTATAATTAATGTTTTATCAGTTATTTCTTCATCAAGATCCCACTTGAATGTATTTCCGTCAGTTAAGTGTAGAATAAAATTGTACATATTTTTTGCAAATAACTCACTTGCATTGGTCGAAACACTTTCGGGTGAGATAGTTGTTCCTATAATTTTCACGCCATTTTTTATAACTGTTTTATACATTTTACTTAACTCACAATTGCCGCCTTGATCTGCTGCTAAATCTATTATAACGGCACCATTTTTCATTTGCTTTACCTGTTCTTCTGTAATTAAAATAGGTGATTTCCTCCCAGGAACCATTGCCGTTGTAATAACCAAATCGGCTTGAAATAATGACTTATTTACAGCTTCCTTTTGGCGTTTTGCATACTCTTCTGAAGCTGCTTTTGCATAAACACCTTCATTATTTTCGCCATTTGCTTCTACCGTTATAAATTTTGCACCTAAAGATTCTGTTTGCTCTTTGGTTTCCAGTCTAATATCGGTGGCTTCAACAATTGCACCCAACCGTTTTGCAGTCGCAATAGCTTGTAAACCAGCAACGCCAACACCATAAACTAAAACCCTTGCTGGTGTAATTGTACCTGCAGCAGTCATCATTAATGGAAATATCTTGGTCATTTCGTAAGCACCTCTAATTACTGCCTTATAACCTGCAAGATTACTTTGAGAACTTAAAACGTCCATATCCTGAGCTCTAGAAATACGAGGCATAGCATCCATTGAAAATGCACTAACACCTTTTGCTGCAATGGCTTTAATGAGTTCCGGATTTGATTTATGGAATAACTGGCTCATTAGAATTTGCCCTTTATTTACTAATTTTAAGTCATCTTTATCAAAGGGGTTTATTTTAATGAGTATGTCGGCTTCTTTAAAAACCACTCCTCTTTTTTCAACTTCTGCACCTATATTTCTATAGTCTGAATTTTTAAATGAAGAGTTTGTTCCGGCACCATCTTCAACTATAACTTGGAAGTTTTTTGCAATAAGTTGTTTTGCAATATTTGGTGAAATTGAGACTCGTTTTTCACCCTTTTGAGTTTCTTTTAATATGCCTATTTTCATATTCTATAAAACATTATAATGTGTGCAGTATGTAAATGTAAAGTATAATTAGGGTAAATAATCTGACTTATATCATCTTTTACAACTAATTGTTGAGTATACTTATTAAAGATTATAAAAAGTACCTTGTAATAGTTACATTTGCTTTAAAATGATACATTTTTAAACAAGGTGTACATTCAATTTTTTGAAATTTGATTTAATCTGTATTAAAATAAAAACCGAATTGAAAATCACTTTTTTAGGAACAGGAACATCACAGGGTATTCCAATAATTGGAAGTAATCATCCTGTATGTTTAAGTACTGATGAAAAAGATAAACGTTTACGTGTTTCAGTTTTAGTGGAGTGGGATACATATACTTATGTGATTGATTGTGGTCCTGATTTTAGATACCAGATGCTTAGAGCAAATTGCTCTAAAATTGATGGTATTTTGTTTACACATGAACATACAGACCATATTATTGGAATGGATGATATTAGACCATTTTTCTTTAGGCAAGGTGATATCCCAATTTATGCGCATAAACGTGTATTAAAAGCATTGCATAAACGATTTGATTATATTTTTGAAACTAAAGACAGGTATCCTGGAGCACCTTCTGTTATTGAACATGTGATTACTAATTCGCCATTTATGCTTCAAAAGCTAGAAGTTACTCCTATAAATGTTATGCATAGCGCGTTGCAAGTATTTGGGTTTAGATTTAAAGACTTTGCGTATTTAACCGATGTTAAAACTATTGAAAGTAATGAAATTGAGAAACTAAAAGGCGTAAAGGTTTTAGTGGTAAATGCGTTGCGTATAAAACCGCATTATTCGCATTTTAATTTGGAAGAAGCATTGCAGTTTATAGAACACGTAAACCCAGAACGCGCTTATTTAACACATATAAGTCATTTACTAGGGTTTCATGAAGAAGTGCAACAAACATTGCCAAAAAACGTTTATTTGGCCTATGATAATTTACAATTAAACATTTAAGAAATGAAAGGAAAAATATTTTTATACCTTTTTGTGTTCACGCTATTGCTAGTAGTTTTTCAATATGTAAATTCAAAAAGTATTATTGAAAAATATGAAAAAGACATTATAAAAGCAAAAGACAGAATTACGGTGTATAAAGACGCTATAATGACTTTACAAGATGAGAATTTAGAGCTTATGTATTTTAATTTAGAGCACAATGAAGATGCCATTAGTTATTTTGAAAATAAAGGACTTAATGTTTCTGAATTGATTCCGTTTATAAAAGATGAACTATATAACTTAAATGAAGCAAAAGGAGAACATCCTTTAGTGCCTTATGCTGCTATGACAGATGGCAAAATGCTAATTAACAATATTAGATTGTTAAACCATAAATGGATTATAGCTGATTTTTCTGATGGTAAATATTGGGGCGAATTATTTTTAACCTATGAAATAACAGATGATGGTAAATTAGATTATGAGCTAAAAGAATACTTTTTGTATCCGCCGCAATAACTAAAATTGTATTAAAATAAAAAAAGCGAGACTTTATTTAAAGGCTCGCTTTTTAAGAATATATTAATTGTTCTTTTTCTTAATTAAATTCAGCTTTTATTTTTGCATCAATGGTTTTAGCAATATTGGTTGAAGGCTTTCCTTTTTTAAATGCAATATTATAATCGGCTAACGTAATACTTAACGCAACATCTACAGTTACTTTTGCTCCACTTACGGTAATAGTTGCATTTTCAGTAATTGTTTTTGTTACACCA